>NZ_JAPZQM010000611.1:0-21281 GCF_027530565.1 Microcystis sp. LE19-10.1B
ATGGGAGTGGTCGGGGGGAAAATTCCGGGACTTTTTCCCTGAAAATTAGGTAATTTACCCGATGAAAATGGGTAAAACCCCACACCCCACACCCCACACCCTACACCCTGCCCCTAGGAAAAACTTTTTCAGCAGACCCTAGTTAAAAGCCTAAGAACCGAGAATCCCCCGCTACACCGCGCGAGCGGTTAGCGGGGGAGAGTCAAAATCAGATCACGCTAATTTGATTGGTTATGGACCCTATTCATGTCTATCTCTCTACCCCGTTCGGGTTACACTTTACCAGTTTTTGCCTGTGCCAGTGCGATCGCATCTCTCCAGCATCTCCACGGCGAAAATGAGCTAAATTCCGTTACTTTTAATCTTTTAGAACCGCCAGAAGCCGTTACTATTGCCATCGAACAAGTTGCCCGACTGAACCCCGATGCTGCCCTAGCCATCACCCGCAGCGATCCGGGGGACAATTTGGATTTAACTAGAAATACCCCTATATGGGCGTTAGTAGAAAGAAAGACGGGTAATCAAGAGATAGAGATTCAAGGCGGCGAAGGAATCGGCCTACAGGTTGATAATAGCGGAAAATCAGCTATCTATAGTTATGCCCAGCGTCTCCTGCAAGAAAACCTCAGACCCCTGTTACTGCCCCAAGAAAGCCTCAAAGTGACGATTATCCTTCCAGAAGGCAAAAAACTGGCCACAAGGACTTCTAACGCCGCTTTTGGGGTGGTAGAGGGATTATCTTTGTTGGGTACCACTGGCATTTCCCAACCTCTCAGCGCCCCCGGACAGTTAGAAATCTTTCGCGAGCAATTAAAAATTTTATCTCTTCGTTTCGATCGCTTGGTGTTTTGTATCGGGGAAAATGGCTTAGATTTAGCCCCTCAAATGGGCATTAATCCTGATATTTTGGTAAAAACAGCCAATTGGATCGGGCCGATGTTATTAGAGGCACAATTACAGGGAATCTCTGAAATTCTTTTGTTTGGTTATCACGGTAAATTAATTAAACTTGCCGGGGGAATCTTTCAGACTCACCATCATCTCGCCGATGGTCGTCGGGAAATTCTTACCGCCTACGCCGCTAAAATGGGTTTAGCTACCCCCCATCTCCAGCAAATTTTTGACAGTAGCACCAGCGAAAACGGTCTGGAATATCTGCGTCAATTAGACCGGCAAACGGGAGATAATTGGGTGGAACGCATCTATGGAGAAATGGCTAATACGATTGATCGCCGTTGCCAAGAATACGTTTATAACCACAGTAACGGTCATCTTAGGGTCGGTTGTATTTTATTCGATCGCTCTCGTTCTTTGATCAGCAAAAGCGAAAATGGCCTTAAATTTTTGCAAAATCTACAAGTCACTCCCTAGTGACCGTGCTATGATCGTGGGAATATTTAGTCTTAAAAAATGAAACTAATAAGGCCATACAATTGTAGCTTATTTCCAGAACAATAGCCGATTTAGTTTACAAATCTTTAACTTTTTCCTGCCAGTTTCTTTTTTTGATCGCAGTGACAACTCAAACCCCCCTTCCCACCCCCCAAGAGACTTTGCCCTCAGAGTCCTTCACTAATAGCCTTAATCGTCAAATAATCATCATTCTTGACTTTGGCTCCCAGTATTCTGAATTAATCGCCCGCAGAATCAGGGAAACGAACGTTTACTCCGAAGTTCTCTCCTATCGTACCAGTGCCGAACAATTGGCACAAATCAACCCGAAAGGAATAATTCTTTCGGGCGGCCCCAATTCCGTCTATGATCCTGGAGCGCCCCACTGTGATCCCGAAATTTGGAATTTAGGTGTACCCGTCCTCGGAGTTTGCTACGGGATGCAATTGATGGTACAGCAGTTAGGGGGCAGGGTAGAACGGGCAAAACGGGCCGAATACGGCAAAGCATCCCTATTTATCAACGATCCTACCGATTTATTAACCAATGTCGAGGACGGTTCCACCGCTTGGATGAGTCACGGGGATTCCTGCGTGGAATTGCCCGCGGGTTTTGAAATTCTCGCTCATACCGATAATACCGATTGTGCGGCCATTGCCGATCACAAGAAAAAACTCTTTGGAGTGCAGTTTCACCCGGAAGTTGTCCATTCTGTGGGAGGAATCGCCTTAATTCGCAATTTCGTCTATCATATCTGCAAATGCGAACCCACTTGGACCACGGAAGCTTTTGTCGAGGAATCGATCCGAGAAATTAGGGCAAAAGTGGGCGATAAGCGAGTTTTATTGGCTTTATCCGGCGGTGTGGACTCCTCTACCTTAGCATTCCTCTTGCATCGAGCGATCGGTGATCAACTAACCTGTATGTTTATCGATCAGGGATTCATGCGTAAGGGTGAACCAGAACGATTAATGCAGATATTTAACGAGCAATTCCATATTAGAGTCGAGTATGTCAACGCTAGAAAGCGATTTTTAGCGCAAGTGGCCGGTGTCACGGATCCCGAGGAAAAGCGCCGTCGTATCGGCCATGAATTTATTCAGGTGTTTGAAGAAGAATCGAATCGTTTGGGACCCTTTGATTATCTGGCCCAAGGAACTTTATATCCCGATGTGATTGAATCGGCCGATAGTAATGTGGATCCCAAAACCGGGGAAAGAGTCGCGGTTAAAATTAAAAGTCATCATAACGTTGGTGGACTGCCGAAAAATCTCCGGTTTAAATTAGTCGAACCCCTGCGAAAATTATTTAAGGATGAGGTGAGAAAATTAGGTCGATCGATCGGTCTTCCGGAAGAAATTGTTCGTCGTCAACCTTTCCCCGGCCCCGGTTTAGCGATTCGCATTTTAGGGGAAGTCACCGCAGATAAATTAAATATTTTGCGCGATGCAGATTGGGTAGTGCGCGACGAGATTAATAAGCAGGGAATGTATCACGATTTCTGGCAAGCTTTCGCGGTTTTATTGCCTGTCCGCAGTGTGGGAGTGATGGGAGATCAACGCACCTACGCTTATCCCATTGTCCTACGTTTAGTCAGCAGTGAAGACGGAATGACTGCCGATTGGTCCCGGGTTCCCTATGATTTATTGGAGACAATTTCTAATCGTATTGTCAATGAAGTTAAGGGAGTTAACCGCGTGGTTTATGATATTACTTCTAAGCCTCCCGGAACTATAGAATGGGAGTAGTATTGAATTATTGATTGATTGTTAGTCCCGTCCAAATATTGGGGCGGGATTTTTGCAGAATAGACAATTGAGGAGATTAATTACTACCATGGCACAGTTAGAGATGTGGGAAGAAATAGAAGCGGTGGATTTTGCGGAAGAAGAAGAAGATATTGAAGGAGAATCAGCAAACCAAAAAAAGCTACAACTCAAAGAAATCTCCGAGACTGTTGTTGCTGGAAGTGATTGGACTACCGCAACGATCCGCGATCAATTAATTCGAGAAAATATTCAACTCAATCCGCGCTTTCAAAGACGAGATGCTTGGAGTATTACTCGTAAAAGTCGATTTATTGAATCCGTAATTCTAGGGTTTCCAGTCCCACAGATTGTCTTAGCTACTAATAATAAGGAAAAAGGGAAATTTATCGTTCTTGATGGCAAACAACGCCTACTAACAATTTTACAGTTTTATGGTGACAGTGACACACCTAATAATAGTTTTACTTTAAAAGATTTAGAATTTTTAGATAATCTCAATGGCTGCCAATATCAAGATCTAAAAAATGACTTCAATTTAAATGATTTCTTAGACCAACTGGATAATCAAACTATCCGCACGATTGTTATCCGTAATTGGAAAACGGAGAGTTTCCTCCATAAAATTTTTCTGCGTCTCAATCTGGAAAATACCCCTTTGTCTTCTCAAGAATTAAGACAAGCATTACACCCAGGAGGTTTTATTAATTTTTTAGATGATCGAGCGATCGAAAGTCAAGCATTAAAGAAAATATTTAAATCTTCCTATCCCGATTTCCGGATGCGCGACACTGATATACTATTGCGTTATGTAGCTTTTCATTATTATTTATCCGATTATCGAGGTGATGTTCAGATGCTTCTAGATAAAACCTGTCAAAATTTCAATCAAGAATGGGAAAAACGCTCAGATGAAATTATCAATGTTGTTGATCAATTTGAAAAAGCTGTCCAAACAACAATTAATATTTTTGGAGAGAAAAACTTTTCCCGTCTCTGGCTGCCTGAATCGGCAACTTATCGAAGTCAGTTCAATCGAGCAATTTTAGATGTGATGGTTTTTTACTTTTGCGATGATCTAATTAGAGCAGCTGCCGAGAAAAACAAAGAACAGATAGAAAATGCTTTTAAAGAATTATTATCTAACCCTGACAATGAATTTAGGAACTCGGTAGAAAAAACTACTAAAAGTATTAGAGCAACTTACAATCGTTTTCATTTATGGGGTCAAGCTTTATCAAAAGTATTAGATATTAACTTCAATATTCCTCAGATGGAAGACAATCGTATTATTTTTAAGGGGTTAAGATAGTTAGTTTTTTTACTATGCCGAAATCTCTAAGATTTAGACAACTAACCAAAGAATTGAATCGACTAAAAAAACAATTCCTACCTCGTAAATTTAGCGAGATAAATGAATATTCTGAAAGACAATTAGCTTTAACTTTTGCCTATCGAGTTTTTGCTCATGCTGAGATTGAATCTTATCTTGAAGATCGAGTTTGGGATACAGTACAGACAGCAAAAAATATCTGGGATAATCAAGGTAAAGCTGGTCGAGTTTTGTTATGTGTAATCGCTTTTTCTGGTCAAGAAATGGCAGCTCCTCCCGACACCCTTACTCCTCTTAAAGGTAAGAAAAATCTGCCTGAAGATAAACTAAAAATAACTAAAAAAATTGACATAGCGATTAGATGTTTTAAATCAGTTATCGATCAAAATCATGGGATTAAGGAAACTAACCTATTAAAATTACTCTTACCAATCGGCATCGATAGTGATGAATTAGATCAAGTTTGGTTACTAAATATGGATACTTTTGGAGAATAACGCGGTGAAATCGCTCATTCTTCGGCAATAAAAACGAAAAAAACGCCTAACCCTGCCGACGAATTAGAAAGAGTTAAACAAATTATTCAAGAATTAGAGAAAGTCGATCAATTGATTACTAACTTGCTCAAGTAATTGCACTCTTAATAAAACTTAAAGTGTTAACTATATCAGAAATATAGTATAATGAAAGGCAGACAATAGAGAGCTAATCATCAAAGTGAAACATAGACCAATTGCGATCGATTTATTTGCCGGCTGCGGTGGGATGTCCCTTGGTCTAGAAGCGGCGGGATTTGATATTGCTGTAGCGGTGGAGTTTGATGCAGTCCATTCCTTGGTTCATCATTTTAACTTTCCCTATTGTCAAACTATTTGCCGGGATATAGCCAAAGTAACAAGTAGAGAAATATGGGAATTATTAAAACTAAAAGGCTATGCCACCGATGTTAGCTTAATTGCCGGTGGACCCCCCTGCCAAGGTTTTTCACTGATTGGTAAACGACAAATAGATGATCCTAGAAATTCTCTAGTATTTGAATATCTGCGGATTGTAGGGGAAATTAAACCCAAGTATTTTATTTTTGAAAATGTCCCCGGCATGGCTACGGGTAAACATAAACAATTTTTAGAGGAGTTAATCTCTGAATTTGAAGCTATTGGCTATACAATTAATCAGCCAATTAAAATCCTTGATGCCAGTGAATATGGCGCACCACAAAAGCGCAGAAGATTAATCTTAATTGGTAGTCGAAAAGACGTGACGATGGCTAAATATCCCTTAGCCAAGACCGTCGATTTGAACTCAGCCAAAAAATCAGCTTTTACCAGCGTCTATGATGCGATTTCAGATTTAGAATTAATACCGGCCTTTATCGATACTGATTTAGGCATACCTGCATCAAAATTAGATTATAGTGGTAAGAGGAAAAAATATTCAGTGCAGCCAGGGGATATTTTTAAACTTTGTCATCAAAGAACAGTAGATACAAAAATCTATGGACATATAGGCTCAGTTCATACCCAAAGATCAATTGATAGATTTATCGTAACCGAACCGGGTACAGTGGAACCAAAAAGTCGCTTTTTAAAGCTTTCTCCCACTGGTTTATGTAATACTCTCCGGGCCGGAACTAATAGTGACAAAGGGGCCTATACTGCTCCTAGACCCATTCACTATTCTATTCCTCGTTGTATTACTGTACGAGAAGCCGCCAGATTACATACATTCCCCGATTGGTTTCAGTTTCACCGCACAATATGGCATGGTTTTCGTGAGATTGGTAACGCGGTTATTCCGCTATTATCGAAAGAACTTGGCTCTTCTGTGATGGGAGCAATGAATATCAATACCGCTAATCTCAACCGAGTTATTTTAGAAAAAATGCCCGAAGACTTATTGCTATATAATATGTCTCAAGCATCAAACTATTGGGGAATCCCCGACGATGTTATCCCGAAAAGAAAACGAGGTGTATCTTAGAGACTGTTCGGTATTTAAATTATACCAAGTCCGTTAGCTGCCAATCGAACTTTAAAAACTCGCTCCCATCTTCCCACTCTCCTATACTTTTTAAACAGGATTTACTATCATTTTTATTATTCGGGAACCGTCCACCAAGCGAGAGCAAAAGCTTGTTCTTTCTCGTTAACTTGTTGACGATATTGAACGCGAATTTTATAGTTTCCAGAGATGGGTACAGGACAAAAAATATGCTCTAAACTATCACTATCACTCAGGGAAGCACAGGTGTATTTAGCATTATTATCCTCCTGGGCAGGTAAAAGATAAACATCTAAATTATTCAGTCCGCGATCCCGGAAACTTTCATCGATATCATAGAGATTATTGCGGTTAGTATCGATTAGTTCTACCAAACGATCCCAAGCCAAAGTTATCGAAACAAAACTATTAGCTTTTAAGGGCTTCTCTAGGGCATAATCTTGATAACCATTAGCGGTAACTGTAGCGTAATCCCAACCAATAGGAGGAATAGATTCTGCGGCAGACCATTGACCATTACTAAACTGTGTGTAGGTGCGAAAAGTGTTAAGATGTCCCGTCCCCATCTGCATATCTAAAGGAATTTTCGGATCTTTATAAGCATCGGACTCTAACCAAGTTTTTTGATCCTTAGTTAAGACCGTCCGTCTCATACCTAACCGTAACCCATCCCCCGTATCTTTAATTTTATCGGCAGCATTAAGCATTACTGCCTTCATCACTTGATGATGACGAGAATCGACGCTCCAATGGGGATTTTTTTGATTAATTTGTTGATCGCCGTATTCTTGTAAAAGTGCCACGGATGCTGTAATATGAGGAGCGGCGAAACTGGTGCCACTAACAGTATTTAATTTACCTTTGAGGTCATAAAGCTCTATTTTATTGCCGGGGGCAACTAAATTAATTGACCGCCGCAAACCATCATTAATTTCCCGTTTAATTAAACTGCGACCAATACCCACTGGCAAAGCACTAATATTAGCAAAATCAACTTTAGTGAATTTTCCTTCTCTTGTCGCTGTATAAGCGGTAGTAATGCCGTTAAAATGATCGGTGGGAATGGGAATTCCTCCCTTACCTTGATTACCAGCAATTACATAAAGAACATCATCAACTCGCGATGACCAATCAACACATTGAGTTAATAAAGCTTGACCATCTAATTTTGGTTCCTGTCTTTGATCTCTTTGCAAAGATTCCCCAAAACTAAAGTTAATCGCCCGCACATCACCGCTATTTTGTCGGGCAATATTTTGACTAGCCAGACATTCTTCCGGTTGTCCGCCGCGTCGCAAAGAACCCACCGCCCCCGAATATAATCTCGCTTTTGGGGCAACTCCGGGGATTTTTTTATCATCACTGACCATCACTGTTGCCACCATAGCGGCGTGATTATCGAGATAGGTGTTGGGTTTGGCAATTTGATCGCGAAAAAAAACACCAGCTAATTTATAGGGAGGCTGCCAAGCTGCCACTTTATCATAACCGAACTGAGCCGGTCGTCCGATTTCCACTTGACCGATGGCAATTTTTCGCCCTAATAAATTATAGGGTTCCGCCCGCAGGCGATCGGCATAAATTCCCTGTTCACCGATGGAATTAGAAAGAACTAGGGAAGGAAGCAGAATTATCGTTACTACTAACCCGACGACAAACCAAAACCCTCTTTTCATCATCAGCAATCCTGCGGCAGTAAGGTGATACCAATCCATTCTAAGACAGAAATCTCAGGAGTGAATCTCACATTTGCAGAAATACCGACAATCAGCAATTATTAGTAACTCTTAAATTATTACAGATATATCAGCAGCTGGCTGTAAGCATCCCACCGAAAAGCTAATGCGCTCCGGGGTTTGGGGGCGGCGCCACGCCCCCAACGGGGGGTTTGGGTAGGGTTGATTCATGAATCAACCCTACGATGAATCAACCCTACGATGAATCAACCCTACGATGAATCAACCCTAGGGGTTTGGGGGGTAGAACCCCCCAAAAGCTTGGATTGAGGGAAAAAATCGAAAGTAATGCCCGACTTTAGCAGAGAGTTTCCCCTTAAAAATCCCAACTTAGTAGATTTACAAAAATGAGATGCACCCAATCTCAGAAAATACCTAAATCTCTTTTTTGGCTAGGCGGGATGGTAATAAAAAGCCACTGCCAAGATTAAATAGGTGGCTAGTAATAGGGTTCCATCTAACCAATTGGAACGACCGGTAAAGCTGATTAAATTAGTGACAACCACCGCTACAATTAAAGCCACCACATTAAAGGGATTAAAATTTAAATCCATCGGTTGCTGCCAAAATTGACCGATAAAAACTAATAAAGGTGCCACGAATAAAGCCACCAATAAACTATCCCCCATCGCCACGGAAACCGTTAAATCCATCTGATTTTTTAGGGCTAATTGAGTGACGGTAACTATTCCAGAAACATCGCTAATTAAAGGAATGAAAATCACCCCGATAAAGAGAGGAGTGAGATTAAATCCTTCCATCACCGATTCCACTACATCAACAAATAAATCCGACTCATAAGCTACAGCTACGGTGGAAGTAAGCAGCACAAGTAACCAAATCCAGACTTGAGCTTTTTCTTCCTCACTAACCTGATTGTCGGGGGTATTTTCATTACTTAATCCCACTTCGTAGAGATAGCTATGGGTTTTGAGGGAAAATAATAAAGTTAACCCGTAAACTATTAATAAAACCGTGGCGGTGACTAGGGAAAGACTGAGAATATCGGCAACTTCCACCACGTTAGAAGTATATATTACCAAAGTTGGTAAAGCGATCGCTATTACTGCTAAAGTCATGGAAGAACCATTTACCCGGGCTAAAATCGGTTTAAATTCCTGCTCTTTGTAGCGAATACCTCCCGTGAGCATTCCCATGCCCATAAATAATAATAAATCGCTGAGAATACTACCGGTAATACTGGCTTGTACGATGTCCACCAAGCCTTTTTTTAGGGCAATTAAGGCAATAACTAAAGTGGTAGTATTGCCGAAGATAGCATTAACTAATCCTCCCAAAGTTGGCCCGGTGACTACGGCAACTCTTTCCACGGCCGTACTTAACCAAATTGACAGGGGAATGATCGATAAAGCGGCAGTGATAAAAATAGCTTGATCTCCCCAATTAAGACGACTAGCGACCACCGATAGGGGAATAAATAATAGGAAAGCAAAGGAGACAATTTTTCTTAAATTCATGGGTTATTAATGGCGATTTCTCCCACCATTCCCGCTTCGGCATGACCCGGAATAGTACAGATTAATTTATACTTACCAGTTTTGAGAGGAACTATTACCCATTCTGCCTGTGCATTAGGTTTTAATTCTAGTTCGTGAATTGCCCCTTTAATCTCCACTTTTCCCGCTTCAACTTTCTGCGTCCAACTAGCATCGGCGAAGTCTTTAGCGGTAAAATAATGTTTAGTGGGACTGGGATTATCGAGAATTAATTTGTATTTTTGTCCAGCAATAAAGTCTAATTGACTAGGAAAGAATTTTAATTCTCCTTGGCCGGAGCCTAGACTAATTTTAACTTCTAGAGGGGCGGATCCGGCGCAGGCCGGAAAAGTCACTAACCAACAACTAATTAAAACTATTACTACTGCCACAAATTTTTGATAGATATCCTTGCCAGCGAAGTAGGGATTAGAATTCATTTTGCTCCTCCAGCTTATAATAGAGAAAATCTGGCGGCTTTTAAGTAGCTAGACACAATCAATTACACATATCTAACTACTTCTTGCCTTTTGCCTATCCTAACCAAGAAATTAATTTTGCACAACTACTTAGGATAATTTTACAACAAGTGGTGATTATTACTGGCTCTCTTCCCTTCCATTCCCTAAAAGTCCCTTGGCCATGGTTAAAACCGCGGGACTTCTAGCCACTGTCAGTTAAATCGACAAAATTAATCTAAGCTATCGGGAGAATGGGGATAAAGTTGTTCTGCTTCCGGACAATCTTCCGAGACATTAATATCAGGATTCGTCCGCGACACCGATGCCAGTTTTCTGCTCACCGCACCGATACTTTCTAAACGCACCATTTCTTCCCAAGAACTAATTTCGTCTTCTTCTTCTGTTTCGTAGCGAATGGTGACGAGATCGCTTTCTAGATCGACAATACGAGCATTATCAATCCATCTTTGCTGATCGCGCAAGAAAATGCAGACTTCCTGACCATCCATACAGAATTGATAAATCTTGCGGTGTAACATAAATTGCTCCTAAACAGCTTCTTTTGTTGAATTCAACTAACGGGAAGTGACAAAATGCCAATCTCAGCAATAGCTCAAAAATTCCCGCGGATAACACAAAAGGGAGAAAAATTCCGCTAGCAGTGGCAAGAATGGGAAAGGAAAGTCAGGTTTCCGGTTTGGGGCTACGTTCTTCAAAGACATCGATTCGATTAATAGACGGCCTCGGCGATCACTAAAAAATCGCCCTTATAGAGTCATTGTGACATAAATTTTCACTTCCTAACAGTATTCCTGGATGGAATCGGCAATAAGGTTTAGGGATGAGGTTATCCCATTTTTCTTTATTCATGGCAGGCATTCTACACCCCTCTCGCGCCCCTCCAACCCCCCACATCGGGGTGGCAGGGGGGGGTGAGGGCAATTAACCATATCTGCCATTACTTTTGAAAAATGCTATCAGTACCGTCCCCTTTCCAACCCCGAAAAATAGCTATAGACGCTCTGTCATCTTGGCAAGTCATGGGCCATCGCTCGCCACTTGATTCCGTTGGCCGATAGATAGGGTTTGCTGAAAAAGTAGGGGCGAAGCATTCGGATAGAAAATCTACGGTTTCAGCGATAGGTTATGCCAAATGCTTCGCCCCGACAGGACGCGATCGCCGCTCAAGATGCCAGGTTTTTGAGCCACTAGCTGGAAAATCTTGCAGCTGCTTGGCCAAACAGTCCCCCAAACCCCTTACCTCGTCTATATTTCACATTTATTCAGCCAACCCTAAATAAAAAATGGCTGTGAGCTTATAGCTACTTCAGGGTAAGCGCATCTTAAGGATCCTTGACAAAATGAACTTTATGTGAGTTGCTTACCCACGATTCAGGCATATTTGAGGAGAATTTGCCATCTCAATTGTTAATAGCGTTTGAGATGCGCTCACCTTGTACATCGAAGGAGCTATTTATTATTTACTCAGACTGAGACTCAGGGGGTAACTTAGGTTGAAATAATTGGGAAGGAACAAAACGAAAACCGCTTTGATCTTCTTGACGAATTAATAATCCTTGTTCTTCCATCGATTTAAGTTGGGGCAAGAGAGCAACAAAGGTTATAGCATCAAGTTTAGCCAAAGTTTGATCAGAAATATTCTCACTAATGCCACCGGCTTGATGAGCAACGTATAATAAATGACGAAACTCAGGACGTAAGGAATAAGTAAAGTGTTCTTGAAGGATTTGCCAAATTGAATAAAAAGCAGTTTCATCAATAATTTCATATCCTTCTGAAGCAGCTTGCCGTAATACTTTTTCACAGATAGTATTCAGTTCTCGAGGAATTCCTTGAGCGTAACCCGTAATTAAATTGATGACTTCCTCTGTGAAAGGATAGGTATCATTTCGCTGTTCGTTTCTGGCACTATTAAGATAATTAATAGCAATGTGACGTAAATCATCCTGACTCATGGGTTCAAGGGGAATATCTTCAGAAAAGATACCAAGGGCTTTTAAGGTTGCTTCTTGAAGCTCGGTAAAGCCTCTTCCTGTCATGATAAATCCCCGATGTTTTCCCATCCGAAAGAGATCTAAACTACTTTCTAAAATTGTCTGGACAACAATGGGATCTTTTTTGTCAAAATCATCAATAGCAATAACAATACGAGAATAAATTTCTTCGGCTCTATTTAATAACCGAATGAGTAGAGGATACGGGTCAGCATTGGCGGTGGGAGTCAGTTGATTAGCAGGGGATTCTTCCTTTTTGCCAAAGGATAAAAAGCCTAATTTAACTTGTCCTTCAGTAGTGGTTTTATTACGTTGAATAGAATACCCTAAAAGCGTATTAGCAATGTCTCTTGATTCTTGATCACTATCCGCTAAACTATCGGCTACAGCTAATAATAAAGCACGATAAAATTCCGTGGAACTTTCCCCAGGAATGCTACTCAAATAAAGCACTAACATTTTTTCATTTAGTTCCGCTACTTCCTGTTGTAACTGATGAATTAAATTAAAAATCAAAGCAGTTTTACCAATACCCCAAGCTCCCCTAACTAGGATATTACGTCCTTCATAGAGGGTCGGAATAACGACATCTAAAACTTGATCGCGTCCATAAAAAATCTTTGCTAATTTTTCGGGATCATCGGGGGGAGTTGGTCGAAAAGGATTTTCTATAAGTCCCCATTTTTTGAGAGTTGATTGATAACGGCTGAGTCTTGTCATTTTAAGCAGATTGTAGAATTTTTAGTAGATGATTAATTTCCTCTAGTCGTTCCTTATCATTGTTTTCTTGATAATATGTTTGTGCTTCTTTTAAATGACTACAAGCTTGGGAAATCTTGCCAATTTGTATTTCTAGATTGCCCAGTGCAGTTGTCACAGAAGCCACATTATCTTGATCACCTAAACGACGGAATAGACGTAAAGAATCTTTAAAATAAAGTCTTGCCTGTTCGAGCCTACCAGTGCGATGATAGAGACGGGCAAGTTCCAATAAAATTGGAGCCAAACTACTAATATCCTTTTGTTTTTGATAAAGTTGCTGACAATTTTCTAAGTGTTCAATAGCTTCTGTATAATATCCGCCCTCAAATAAAGCTTTTCCTAATTGATAGGAATAGTTAAAATATAAGGTTTTGTCTTCGGTTTTTTCAATAATTTCTCCAGCTTGTTTATAAGAGTTAATTGCTTGTTGAATGTCTGCCACTTTACCAAGAAGTTTAAATCGTTCTCTGAGAGTATTGGCTAAATTATATTGTGTCTCTGCCCAATCTCTTGGAAAGGCTTGACGGGTATAAATTTGTAAGGCTTCTTGATAACAGACAATTGCATTTTCGATATTCTCGGCTTTATTGCCTCTAATTCGTTCACTGTAAGCATTGCCTAAATTATTTTTAGTAGTTGCCCAGTCAAGAGGAAAGGCATCAAAAGTACGAATTTTTAACGCTTCTTGATAACAGAAAATTGCGGTTTCTATATTCTCTACTATGTCTCCTTGGATTCTGTTTATGTAAGCAGACCCCAGATTATTTTGTGTTACTGCCCAATCTTCAGGAAAAGCATCACGGGTATGGACTTCTAATGACAGGTTATAAGCAACAATAGCTAACTCTAGATTATCTGCCCTTTCCTCTCTGATGCGTTGACTATAAGCAGCACCCAGATTATTTTGTGTCCTTGCCCATTCATAAGGAAAAGCATCACGGGTATAGACTTCTAAAGACAGGTTATAAGCAACAATAGCTAACTCTAAATTTTCTGCCCTTTCTCCTCTGATGCGATTACTATAAGCAGTACCCAGATTATTTTGTGTGTTTGCCCATTCATAAGGAAAAGCATCACGGGTATAGACTTCTAAAGACTGGTTATAAGCAACAATAGCTAACTCTAAATTTTCTGCCCTTTCCCCTCTGATGCGCTCACTATAAGCATTACCCAGATTATTTTGTGACCTTGCCCATTCATAAGGAAAAGCATCACGGGTATAGACTTCTAAAGACTGGTTATAAGCAACAATAGCTAACTCTAGATTATCTGCTCTTTCCCCTCTAATACGATCACTATAAGCAGTCCCTAGATTATTTTGTATCACTGCCCAATCTTCAGGAAAAGCATCACGGGTACAGACTTCTAAAGACTGGTTATAAGCAACAATAGCTAACTCTAAATTTTCTGCCCTTTCCCCTCTGATGCGCTTATTATAAGCATTCCCCAGATTATTTTGTACGCTTGCCCATTCATAAGGAAAAGCATCACGGGTTCTTACTTCTAAAACCGTTTGATAGCCTGTAATAGCGATTTCTAGATTATTAGCCCGACTTCCCAAGGGAAAATTTTGAATATCAACACATAAATTCTGAATCACCCCGACAATACCCGCCACTTCTTCTGGTTTCCTTTGAGAAAACACATTTCTAGCCCATTGTTGCAACAGTTGGGCAAAGATATCATCTAACAGATGTTGACCGCGTTGTAGGATAGGATAAACCACCGTAGGATCGCTATTACTGTCATATTCTGCTTGTAAGACTTCTGATAAAAACTTCTGATATTCCTCTATACTTCCCGCTTGAGGGTTGAGAAACTGCCCCAATTGTTGCACCATATCGCGTAACCAAGATGATGTGATGGACTATGATTTTTTCGACAGACCGACCCTATGAATATACTAATTAAAAAAAGGTGGGTTAAGTCCCACCTTGATAACTGATTAGGATTTTTGGCTGAAATAGGCCTCTAGCGCCTCATTGATGATTTGATTCATCGGCCGTTTTTCCGTTTCCGAAGCTTCCTTGAGACGGACAAACATATCATCGGGGACGCTGACACGGTTTTGATTTTTACGCACGCGTTTGGGTTTTGATTCAGTAGTAGTAGTTTCGGTCATTTTAGGTGTGTAGGTGGCTGAAAATGCTTGTAAAGCAGGGAAATTGACTCGATGACAGAATTCTCCGAAGGTCTCGTTATTTTGTTGATCCTGTTGGAAGTAAACGAAAATCGGTTCTAAGACCTTTTCTAGATCATCGATCGCCATTTTATCCAAATAGGGGCGCGCTAGTCGAGTTTGATCGGCTGTTCCTCCTAACCAGAGTTGGTAGGAATTGGGAGCGCTACCCACAAATCCTAATTCTGCCATATAGGGACGCGCGCAGCCATTGGGACATCCTGTCATGCGGATGACAAATTGCTCTTTGCTTAATCCTAAGCGATTAAGCAGGGCGCGAATGCGTTCAATCACGCTGGGTAAAATTCTTTCTGACTCAGTAATCGCTAATCCACAGGTAGGCCAAGCGGGACAGGCCATGGAATAACGGGTTAAAGGGTCAATTTCGGCGGGATTGGTGACAATTCCGTGTTCTTTCAGGATCGCCTCGATCGCTTGTTGATCCTGGGTTTCGATTTCGTAGAGAATGATATTATGGTTAGCCGTCAAGCGCATGGGCAGCTGAAAACGCTCGATAATCACTTTTAAGGCGGTTTTTAGCTGAAAACTGCCTTCATTTTTGACCCGGCCATTCTCCACAGAAAGACCAAAAAATAATTTTCCGTCTCCCTGTTCATTCCATCCCAAAAAGTCTTGATATTTCCAATCGGGGAGGGGTTGGTAGGGGGCAATTTTTTGGCCGAAATAACCCTCAACAGTGCTGCGGAATTTTTCTACTCCCCATTCTTCGAGGATATATTTCATTCTGGCATGACGACGATCGCCGCGATCTCCGTAATCTCTTTGGGTTGCCACGATCGCTTTTACCAGATCGTACACATTTTCTTTGTCCACATAACCGATCGCATCGGCCATTCTGGGGAAAGTTTCTTCCTTATTGTGGGTCCTTCCCAGTCCACCCCCGGCAAGGATGTTAAAACCCTGTAATTCCCCGTTTGCGTCGGTAATCACCACCAAACCGAGGTCATTGGTGTAGATATCGATGGAGTTGTCTCCGGGTACGGTGACACCGATCTTGAACTTACGGGGCATATAATGTTGACCGTAGATCGGTTCGATGGGATCGTTTTTGTTAATCCCATTTGTATCTTTTTGTCTCGCGGTCTTGACTTCCGGCGCTTCTTCTGCACTGATAACTTTTTCGCCATCGAGCCAAATTTCGTAGTAGGCTCCAGTTTGGGGAGTGAGCAAATCGGCGATATTATTGGCATATTCCCAAGCATAGCCGTATTCGGGGCGATTTTTGTAGGGGGCTGGCGGTGCAGTGACATTGCGGTTAACATCACCACAGGCCGCTAAAGTGGATCCCATACTGCGGATAATTTCCCCGAGGGTAGCTTTGAGATTTTTCTTTAAAATGCCGTGTAATTGGAAGCCTTGGCGGGTTGTCACCCGTAAAGTGCCGTTACCGTAGCGATCGGACAAACTATCGAGGGTAAGATATAGTTGCGCGGGAATAAAACCCCCCGGACTGCGGGTACGCAACATCATTTGATAGTCTTTTTCTTGACCTTTGGCTCTATTGTCGCGATTATCCTGTTGATAGGAACCGTGAAACTTGAGGATCTGCACCGCCGCATCGGTAAAATGGGTTGTATCTTCGAGGAGTTCACTGGCCAAAGGTTCTCGTAGATAATTACTGCGTTCTTTGATACCTTCGACTTTAGAAACCTTGGCGGTAGGAGAAATAGGAGTTGTAACCATCGTCTAACAGCACGATAACCTGTGGATAGGTCTTAGGAATAGGAATTTAGACAAGCTCGATCGATCCTAAGAAGTTTTACTAACATGATCTCTAGAGTTCGTTCCAGACTCTGAGGTTAACAGTAGCGATCGAGACATCAATTCTATCTTAGCTTCTTACTGTCCCTCGCGAACGCCATCTACCGATCGAGTTTTTATGACCAATTCTCCCAACATTAAAACGGTTATTAGTCAAGAACCCTACATTATTCTTAACAATCAGGGAGAATTTCTCCCTTCTATTAATCTGAGTCGTCCTAATTATAAATTGGGGCGGGATGGTCAACAGGTGGATTTAGTTGTTCCCCAACACTGGACGGTGGTGAGTCGAGTACAAGCTTGTTTTCGTCGTCAGGGAGATGATTACTATATCTACGATGGAGACGGGACTAATCCTAGTTCCAATCAACTTTTTATCAACAATCGCGTGATTACTCCCAAAGAGGGCTATCTTTTACAAAATGGGGATGAGATTCATATCGGTCAAGATGTCAAAAATTCGGTCAAGATTACCTATTATCATCCTAACCAACAGGTAAAAAGCCCACCTTTAGCTTTTAAATCGGTTTCCCTAAGCAATCGCAGTGTAGTTTTAGGACGAGATAATACCGCGACTGTGGTTTTAGACGCGCCGACAATTTCCCGACAACACGCGATTATCGATAGCGATAACCAGAATCGTTATATTCTCTACGACAAAAGCACCAATGGAGTCTTTATCGACGGAGAAAAAGTATCGGGTAGTGCCATTTTAACTAACGGTTGTACGGTGAGAATCGGCCCCTATAGTTTTCGGTTGCAGGGAGATGACTTAGTTTTATTAGATACGGGGGATAATATCCGTCTGGATGCCGAAGATATCGTCAGGATGGTGCGGGATAAAAAGAAACAACCTTTGATAATTCTCAATCATATCTCCTTACCGATCGAACCGAGTCAATTAGTGGCGATTGTCGGGGGAAGTGGTGCGGGAAAATCGACTTTCTTAAAGACTTTATTAGGAATTGAACCCACCACCTCGGGAACTGTTTATCTGAATGGGGAAGACCTCCGCCAGAATTTTAATATCTATCGCACCCAAATCGGTTATGTTCCCCAATACGATATCGTTCACAGGGATTTAACTGTGGGAGAAGTGTTGTATTATGCTTCTAAATTAAGGCTACCTCCGGATCTTAATTGCCAAGAAGTGATCGAGAAAACCCTGGAGCAGGTGGAATTGTTAGAAAGAAGAAATACTTTAGTCAAAGACTTAAGCGGTGGTCAATTAAAAAGGGTAAGTATTGCGGTAGAATTATTAGCCAATCCCAAATTATTCTTTTTAGATGAACCCACCTCGGGATTAGACCCCGGTTTAGATAAAAAGATGATGGAATTGCTGGCAAAATTGGCCAAAGAAGGCAGAACAATTCTCCTAGTCACCCATGCTACTAATAATATCAATCTCTGCGATCGATTAGTTTTTCTCGGTCAAGGGGGCAATTTATGTTATTTTGGTTCTCCGGGGGAGGCCTTAAATTTTTTCTCTTTACCTCAGGGGGATTTTGCCGATATTTATATTCATCTGGAAACTAGCGAAAAAGTTGAGCAAGAATGTCAACGTTTCCAACAATCCGACTACTACAAAAATAATATTGAAGCAAGAATCGGTAAAATATTTCAGCAAAATAATAGTAAACCGCAACAGGTTCAACAATCTTTTTGGCAACAACTACAGGTCTTATGTCAACGGTATAGCAAGTTAATTATCCGTGATCAATTTAGTTTAATTTTATACCTATTAACCGCCCCGATCGGAATTTTTTTAATGGCCATGGTTTTAGGGGACAAAGATCCTTTATTTTTGGGAGATAATGCTGGGACTGAAGATGCTATCGAATCGGCAACTTTAGCCTTAAAAACTCTCTTTGTTTTTACCTGCGCGGAATTGTGGGTAGGTTTTGCCTGTTCCCTACAGGAAATTGTCAAAGAATCAGCCATTTATCAGCGAGAAAGATTAGTTAATCTGGGATTATTACCCTATTTATTCTCGAAAATTCTGGTTTTAGCAGCCTTAGCTTTTCTGCAAACAATTGTAATTACCTGCGTGATATTTTGGGGATTTACTGACCCGCAACCAGAATTAATGACCTGGTTAATTGGCTGTTTTATTACCACATTTTTAACTATATTTGCGGCAATTAATCTCGGTTTATTAATTTCTGCTGGCGTTAGTAATATCACTCAAGCAAATAGCGCATTACCTTTAATTTTAATTCCTCAGATTATCTTTGCTGGGGTATTATTTAACTTAGAAGGTCTGGGAAAATATCTATCATGGTTGATGATTAGTCGCTGGTCGATTGGTGCCTACGGGGTATTAGTAGAGGTGGAAGCTATGATTGCAGAAGCGAAAGAAAAAAATGACTTTAATATCCCTTTACCCTTTGAGGATACCAATCAAGTTTATCAATTATCTATCAATAATTTGTTATTGAATTGGGGAGTTTTAATTCTTCATTCCCTTATTTATTTTCTCCTTACCTATTGGTTGCAAAAAAGAAAAGATATTTTATGATCTGAATGATATAGCGGTTCTCACACTTGGGTGTGACAGTTAAACCTTTGCTGATTAGGCTTTTCAACATCGATAATGTACCTCTTGCGAACAGGAAACGCTATAAATTATGAATGATAAATTATGAATGAAAACTGAAAACTGATCACTGATCACTGATCACTGATCACTGATAACTGACTCCTAACCCTACTTAATTTAACTTCAGATTAAGAGCGATCGGACATTCCACTTTCGTTCCCCCTAAACCACAGTAACCGCCGGGATTTTTCGCTAAATATTGCTGATGATAAACTTCAGCATAATAAAATTCAGGTGCGTCGAGAATTTCCGTGGTAATCTGACCGTAGTTCGCTTTATTGAGGGCTTCTTGGTAGATCGATCGGGATTTTTCCGCTAATTCCTTTTGCTGGGGACTATAGGTATAGATACCCGATCGATACTGAGTCCCCGTATCATTACCCTGACGCATTCCCTGGGTGGGATTATGACTTTCCCAGAAAACCTTTAACAGTTGTTCGTAGGAAATCACACTGGGATCATAGACCACTAAGACCACTTCATTATGCCCAGTCATGCCGGTACACACTTCCTGATAGGTGGGATTAGGGGTGATACCAGCCGCATAACCTACGGCCGTGGTGTAAACACCTTCTAATTGCCAAAATTTACGCTCTGCTCCCCAAAAACAGCCTAAACCAAACATTGAGGTTTCCATACCGCCAGGGAAGGGGGGCTGCAAAGAATGACCGTTAACGTAGTGGGTGCTAGGTACGGGCATTTTTTCCGATCGCCCGGGTAGGGCCTCCCTTACGGTGGGCAAAGTTAATTTTTTTCCGAATCCGAATAACACCATAATAAGAATTTGTCCAGAAAGTTTTACCTTACTTTACATTGTCGCTTAATTTTGGCGATTTCAGTGATCGGTGATCAGAACTGAGGCCGCAGCTCAATTTTTGTCAATCTACTGAGTTGGGATTTTGAAAGGGAAACTCTCCGCTAAAACTGGGCGTTATTTCCGATTTTATCACTCAATCCCAATCTTTAGGGGGTTCTACTCCCCAAACCCCGGAGCGCATTAGTTTTTCGGTGCGATGCTTACAGGCATCTGTTCATACACTTGTACCAGTTTAGGCGTTGCTGAATCAAGGTATGAATGCCAACTTTGCATCAGATGCAAAAGTTAGTTTGGCTCTAGGTTTTAAAAATACCAGAAAAGAAGATTCATATCTCAAATCAGCAACGCCTAAATCCGACATTCCGCACATCTTCATATACTTTTATGTATTTTTATAGCAGTTTTCATCAGAATGAGGTATGGGCAAGGGGCTTAAGCCCTTTGTTGGCAAAACTTGTCGATACCTCAGTAACGTGAAAAGTGCTATACATTCCCCAAGATGTTTTGACAAAAAACCTTCATTGTAGAAACTACTATTGAGAACATTTTCAATAATTGATTTTTTCTGAGAAAAAAATTTACAATTCTTCACCTTGATAAAAATCCATCATTGTAGCTATAATCCTTACTGGTAAGGGGTGGTCAGAAATATATTAGTAAAAATTATCAATTGAATGTTAAGAAGTGCGGAAAGTGGGTATATAAAGGTTCTCACGCCTGTGTGGCACACTTAAACCTTTGCTAATTAAGCTTTTCAACATTAATAATGTACCTCGTGCGAACAGGAAACGCTATAGTCCGATATTAGACCTCTTGCATAATTTTTTTATGGTATAATATAAGGTTTTGCTTTTTTCTCAATTCTTAGATTGAAGTGGAAAAAAGAATAAAATGTGATCTTAGGTCAGGAAATCATCTATAATTTTGCTATGTTTATTAGCA
>NZ_JAPZQM010000148.1:0-58491 GCF_027530565.1 Microcystis sp. LE19-10.1B
CGTGCGCGTTGCGGGGGGAGAATAAATAAAAGCCATCTCCTAAGTAGGTAGGCGTTAAAAATTATCAGACACCACCCTTATCAAGGGGGGACTAAGGGTAGGGTTGATTCATGAATCAACCCTACTATGAATCAACCCTAGGACTAAGGGGGGATCGAACCTAAAATCTATTTTTAATTTAATTATAACCAGCTACTTAAGTTGACTATCTAAATTACTGGTTAACACTGCACCGGAGAAAGGAGAAGGGGACTTTTTTGACTTATCTCCGCAGGATATTTGATCCTTTAATCGTGTCGCGGATGACGATTTTTTGTTCTTTGGAATAACCAGCAAAAGAACGCGTAGCAAGTAACTCGATTTCTACCCCAGTACCCGATCGCAAAGATTCCACAGGTAAGGGTAATTGACCGATATCCAGAATAAATTGATTGCCGTCCTGTCGGACTAAATTAGCGGGCATATCTCCTTCATAGCGAGTGACAAAATCAGTTCTGGGACTGGTTTGCAGGTCGTCTGCTTGCCAACGGGTGATGCGATAACGCACTTTAAATTTAGTGCCGATTAAATTCGATTGGGAAGCTTTATCTTCGAGAAAAAGCCTTAAATCAGTACCATTTCCTGTAATACCTTTTGCTTCTAATTGGGTGACATCTCGTTCAAAAACAGCATTATAAACGACAAATTCCGTAACATTATTGCGTTTTTGAGTGGTTCCCTCGATCCAGAGGTCACTGGGGACAGTTACCTTCATTTCCTTTTGATCATCGAGGGTTAAAGTAAAACGCTGATTAGCAAACCGGTTAAACTCTTGGGGGGCATTCCAAATTAAAATAAAAGAACGTTCCGATCGATCTACTAAAATCCGATATTGATCATCGATCAGGGAACCGGGGGCAAATAAAGACACTGCCCCGGTGCGAGTTTCCCAACTATTTTTAGATAGAATATAACCCCGTTCTTTTAACTCCGAAAGGGGAACAGTTGCGCTCGGTTGATCGGCAGTTAAAGGGCGATCGATTTGAATTAAAGTTAACTGTCCTAAACGACCCTCGCGACCGTTACGACCACTATTACCCGTCGCCCCATCGAGACCATCCTGACAGCTAAATTCTCTGGTGGTACAGCTATAATTGGCATCACCCGGCCTACCGCTGCAGGTTTGAATTGTCCAGAAGGGTTGGGAACAGCGACAACCCTTGCCCCTCTGGCCTCCCTGACCCCCAAAACCCCCAGCGCCTCCGGCCGCATTGACCGTTACTTGTCTTAAAAAATCTAAATTAGTGGCATAGAGGGTTAAAGCGCCGCCATTGCCCCCATCACCCCCATCACCCCCATTGCCACCGTTACCACCACCGGCCGCCTGGAGATTTCTGGTTACGTTGCCCGGTTGACCGCTACAGTTGCCATCGCTGCCATTGCTGCCATTTTCACCATCGACCCCTTTTTGTCCTGAAATATCGAGTTTTAGGGGAGAACCATCGAGAAAAAGGGTTAAACTGTCACTATTTTTGCCTTGGCCGCCGACCTTGCCAGCTTTTCCGCTTTGGCCCTGTTTACCGAAAGTCTGTACATCGGAACCTTGGGCTAACCAAGAACAGCGATCGCCAGTCACCGTGGCGGGCATTAGGTACGGTAAAGGGATAAAAAAGGTGAATATTAATGATTTAGCCCAAAAATTCATGATTTTAGCGAATTTATCCGCAAAGACTCCGATCAATTCCCTCTTGATGACTTTTAGATCTAGATTTTTGTTTCCCCTCTATCAATAAGGTGCGCTATCATCCTACACTTACTTTGAGAAGGAAACAGCCAATCGCGAGGGTTACGCGCGTGAAAAAAGTATTAGCTATTATCTTAGGTGGCGGGGCTGGAACTCGCCTTTATCCGTTAACGAAACTGCGGGCAAAACCTGCCGTCCCCCTAGCGGGAAAATATCGCTTAATCGATATTCCCGTCAGTAATTGTATTAACTCCCAGATTGACAAAATCTATGTGTTGACGCAATTTAATTCCGCTTCCCTCAATCGTCACCTCAATCGTACCTATAATTTTACGGGTTTTAGTGATGGTTTCGTGGAAGTTTTGGCCGCTCAACAAACCATGGAAAATCCTCAATGGTTCCAAGGCACGGCCGACGCGGTACGACAATATATCTGGACGATGAAGGATTGGGATATCGATGAATATCTAATTCTCTCGGGAGATCATCTCTATCGCATGGACTACAGCAAGTTCATCGAACGCCATCGGGAAACCAACGCCGATATCACTTTATCGGTGGTTCCCATCGATGAACGTCGCGCCTCCGCTTTTGGGGTGATGAAAATTAATGATTCGGGGCGAATTGTCGATTTTTATGAGAAACCCAAAGGGGCAGAATTGGCAAGAATGCGGGTAGATACGACGATTTTAGGCTTAAATCCGGACCAGGCCCGTCAAAATCCCTACATCGCCTCCATGGGAATTTATGTCTTTAAAAAGAATGTTTTAATCGATCTGCTCGATGCCAATAAAGAACAGACCGATTTCGGTAAGGAAATTATTCCCTCGGCCGCTAAAGACTACAATCTTCAGGCTTATTTATTTAAGGGTTACTGGGAGGATATCGGGACGATTGAAGCCTTTTATGAGTCTAATCTCGCCTTGACCCAACAACCAAATCCCGCCTTTAGTTTCTACGATGAAAAAGCCCCCATCTATACCCGTTCTCGCTATCTGCCACCGACAAAAATGCTCAATTGTACGGTGACAGAATCGATGATTTCTGAAGGTTGTATTCTCAAAGAATGTCGCATCCATCACTCGATTTTAGGTATTCGTAGTCGAGTCGGCAAAGACTGCACGATCGAGGATACAATGCTGATGGGATCGGACTTTTATGAGTCTTTCCCCGAACGGGAAAGTCTCATCGGAAATGCCAAAGTTCCCATGGGTATCGGCCCTGGTTCGACTATTCGTCGGGCAATTGTGGACAAAAATGCTCGCATTGGTGCCAATGTTTTAATTGTTAACAAAGATCGTGTGGAAGAAGCTAATCGCGAAGATTTAGGTTTCTATGTTCGCAGCGGCATCGTGGTTATTTTCAAAAATGCCACTATTCCCGACGGGACGGTGATTTAATCTATCAGTTATCAGTTATCAGTTATCAGTTTTTCCATTTTTCTAGTTATTATCGCTTGGATATAGCCGCAGGCTGATGGCTTCAGCTAATTACCTAGACAATTCCCTTGAAACCATAAGTAGCTGGTTATAATTAAATTAAAAATGGATTTTAGGTTCGATCCCCCCTGCCCCCCTTAATAAGGGGGGTGCCGATCCCCCCTTAGTCCCCCCTTAATCCCCCCTTAATAAGGGGGCATCTGAAAGTTTTTAATACCTACCTACTTATCCTTTTCTAGAAGTGATGGCAACATCTACCGAGCAGCTCTTCTGAAAATCAGAAAAATTTCTATATTTTTGGCTCTGATTCTAGGTTTTCAATTAACCTTAAATTAAAAGCCTAGGGCTTAGATAGAAGCCATTCAAAGGATATTTATGAAAGCCAAAATTGCGATCGCTTGTCAGGGAGGTGGTAGTCAAACTGCTTTTACTGCCGGTGCCTTGAAAGCATTATTTGACAATAAAGTGCAAGATTACTTTAATATTGTCAGTCTCAGTGGTACTTCTGGCGGTGCTATCTGTGCATTTTTCACCTGGTATGCTCTCAAAAAAGGTGATAGCGTCGTTTGGAAAAGAATGATTGATTTTTGGGAAGATAATAGCGCTCGAACTCCCCAAGAAAAGCTATTTAATGACTCAGCTATTAAAGCTCTAGAATTAGCCAGCAAAGGATTAATTCCCCAGTATAATCTCAGTCCTTCCTCTCCAATTACTAAAACCTTATTTTCCCTAGCTACCTACGGTTTACGCGGTCGCTTTACCAACTTTGATCAGTTACTAAGAGCGCATATTGATTTCTCGGAATTAGCCACTTGGGGAGCTAAACCAGAACCACCAATTTTATTAATGGGGGCCTGTAATGTCCTGACAGGAAAATTAAGTAAATTTAACTCGCGCGAGGAAGCAGTTAAAATTGAACATATCCTAGCTTCTGCCTGTGTTCCTAACATTTTTCCTGCCGTCACCATTGAAACTATGGCCTACTGGGATGGACTATTTTCCGATAATCCCCCCATCCGTTCTTTAATTCGCCGTGAATTTGTCGGAGTCGAAAATATTCCCGATGAAATTTGGGTAATTAAAATTAATCCCACCTCTAGAGATAAGATCCCCGTGCAATCCGATGATATTGCTGATCGCCGCAATGAATTAGAAGGCAATGTTTCCCTATTTCAAGGTCTCGATCAGATTGACTTTCTCAATCAATTATTTCTCAAAGGAGCCTTTAAAGAAGAATTCTTGCGCGAGATCGCCTTAACAGAACCATTTAAAATTCCTAAATCTTTCCCGGAAGATCCCGATCAAGATTACCATATTCCTATGATCGAAATGTCGGCGGAATTAGCCAATAGTCTCAACTATGAAAGTAAACTCGATCGCTCTCCTGCCAATATCCAGCGTCTGATTGCTGACGGGGAAAAACAGGGAAAACAATTTCTAGAACATCGACTAAAAGCTATGGGTTTAAGATAATTTTTGAGGGTTCAAAAACGGCAAAAATAAGGATTAAATGGCATAAAATCTGTAAATATACCATTTATAGCGGTTTTCACAGAAGTGAGTCCCGATTGCAACGCTGAAACGCCTATCTATCAAGGGATTTACTATACCTCATTAGACTGAAAACCGCTATAATTGATTATTATTCATTCTTAATTCTCCTGACGACCGGCTACTGACGACCGGCTACTGACGACCGGCTACTGACGACCGGCTACTGGCTACTGACTCCTAACCCTAACAACAATTTTTGATTTTTATAAGAGGTCTAATGATCACTGATTTTCATTGACTAATACCCGTCCGGATAGATCGTAAATCATAATATCCCATTGCCCATTTTTTGCCGCTTCAAAAGCCACTTTAGAACCATCGGCACTGATGATCGGATTGCGTACTTCCGCGAGCAGATCGGGAGCAATTTCCCTTCTCTGTTGAGTTTGTCGATCATACAGATAAATAGCCGTTTTTCCCTGACGACTAGCAGTAAAAACGATATAACGACCATCTTCACTAATGGAAGGACTAGAAGCGATCTGATCGAGAGAATTTAGTCCGGGTAAAGGCAGTAAACGGCGATCGATGGCATCAAAAAGATAGATAGCTTGGGAACCATTGCGATCGGACGCAAAAACGAGATAGCGAGAGGCAAGATAGGGAGTTAATTCACTAGCAGCACTGTTTAAAGTTCTCCCCCCTCGATCGAAAGGAAAAGACAATAAACTGGGATAACCCGCACATCCAGTTAACAAACTAATTACAGCAACAAGACTAATAAAAAAATAACGTTTCACGGTTTGGGACTTTCAACGGGACTGCCATCGGCAATATCTAACTCGATATTCGGACCGCGATCGAGAACCTCCACATCCCATTGTCCCCGACGAGCGGACTCAAAGACAAGATAACGACCGTCGGGACTAAGACGGGGATTTCGTAACCAACCGCGATAATTTTGACTCAATAACTCAGAGCGATCGGTAATGCGGTCATATAAAGCGATGACGGGACGACCCTCAATAATCACCACATAAGCCAGATAACGCCCCGTTTGGCTTAAACTGGGGCTATCGGTAATTTCTTGACCCGTATATAATCCCCCTAGGGCTTGGTATTGTTTTGTCTGCAAATCATAAAGCAGCATCTGATTACTACCGCGACGATTAGACAGCAAAGCAAGCCAACGACCATCACCGCTCAGGGCGGGTTTTTCGTCATTATAGCGACTATTTAGGGTTCCTGTAGAGAAACCGGGGTTATTGAGATTACAACCGCCTATAACCCCTAAAAACAAGCAGATAAACAGTAAAAAGGGAGCTTTGGTCATCGGACCTACTCCTTAATAATCAAACCTAGTCGGATGATCATTACTCGACTCCCGTTCACTATTATCCGGTCTCTGCCAATCTTCTCGATCGCTCGTATCGCTAGGATCGATCGGTTGATAATCGACGTATTCCCCTTTAAATGGCGGATCATCCTCAATTATTGGGCGAGGACGACGTTTTTGTCCAGTGCGGGGCAATTTACTGCTCGTTTCTTCACTAGCGGGACGACGACGGGGACGGGGACTGGTTTCTTCCCAATCATCACCGCTACGGCGCTGATCATAAACATCTCGATCGCTAGTGGGGGAACTATTGCGGGGACGACGATTAGCCGTTTTGCGACCGCTAGTATCGGCCGGCCGACGGGTGCGGGTGCCGCGGGGTTCCTCGTCCTGATAACTAGAAGTGCGGGAAGAGCGGGGATCATCGTAACCGCGTAAACGGGGATTATCTTCGTAACGTTCCTCCGGTTCATAGGTGTCGAGGGGTTCTAATTCGGCCCGATATTCCCGACTCACAGGACGTTCATCCACAAAAGACGTGCCGCGGCGGGCCTGTTCCGTGGTTAAACCCCGCAATTTTACCGTCTCGAAGGCAAAAAACACCGCTGCCCCGGTCAGCAAAAATTGTCCGAATTGCAAAATCGGATCCAGTCGCCACCCTTGAAAAAGTAGAATTAAACCGCACAGTAAACCAACGGCGGCAAAAAATATATCATGATCCCTGGAAAGTTCCGGCCGCACCGAGCGCAGGAAGTATAATCCCGCTCCGGCCACTGCCAGAAAAATTCCTAAGATACTGGCCGAATTCAGCCCAAAATTGACCATCTTTATCTCCCTTCTCGGTGCTTAAATTCAAGAATCGAGTCTTTATCTATAGCCGTCAGTTTTCAGCAGCAATCTTGCTGTTTTTAACTCAAGGAGTCGATCTATATCCTGACCCCCAAGTCTAGCACTATATCTATCATCCTCGATTCTAACTTACTCGATCGAGCCTAGCTCACACAACTATTGTTGAGGAAGTGGGGAAGTGGGGAGACCACTTCGTGCGCGTTGCGGGGGGAAGTGGGGAAGTGGGGAGATTTTATCAGTGAACAGTGAACAGTAAACAGTGAACTGAAAACTCACATCTGATAACTGATAACTGATAACTGATAAGGCTGATATTTTAACAAAATCTTTAGGAATTGCCCATTGACAGGATTGACTAAATGTGATGTATGGGTTTCGGGCATTTTAACGTGATTTTTTGATCACTTTTGAGCGATCGCTATCGTTGGGAAGTTAATCGCCGAAAGTCTGAAAGGAGGGATTTTCATTGATGCACATCATGGTTAATTTGTAAAGTGCGTAATTCCTAATTTTAATAAGATCAGACAGAAATTTTTCTGTCATATCATAAAATTAACTTAACCTAGACAAGAGGGAATTAGCATAGAATGTGATTATAATTGCAGGCTAAACATATAGTCTGTTTGTATTCATAGTCCATTCAATCCATAGAAGAAGGTGTGAGGATTGACCCATGTCAAAACTATTCAAGAATTTAGTAAAGGTAACTCCTTTAGTATTAGGTGCTTCCGTAGCGGCTGCTGGCAGCGCAGTGGCTCAAACTATGCCTGGTACACCTCAACTCAAGGTTGATCCAGTAGCGCAACAACAACTCGATCGCATTCAACGCGCCCAAAATAGTCAGCAGATTAATACGGGTGTTTATCAGGGTTCCATGTCCCAGGTGACTAGCGTTAACCAACTGCGGGACGTATCTCCCACCGCTTGGGCCTACGAGGCATTAAGAAGTCTTGTGGAACGTTACGGTTGTATCGTGGGTTATCCCGACCGTACCTTCCGTGGTGATCGCGCCACCACTCGTTGGGAATTTGCCGCAGGTTTAAACGCTTGTTTAAACGTCATGGAACGTTTAATTCAAGATGGTGTCGGTGTACTCAGAGAAGATATCGATAAATTAAAACGTCTTGTTCAAGAATTTGAAACCGAACTAGCGGCTTTAGGAGCTAGAGTGGATAACCTTGAACAGCGCGTTGCTTTCTTGGAAAACAATCAATTTTCTACCACCACCAAACTCAGAGGCGAGGTCATCTTCAGTATCGCCGATAGCTGGGGTGGTCAAGCTTCCGTTACCAATACCGACGGTACGGTGACTGATGGCAGCAATCAAGATGAAACTCAAACAGTATTTAATAATCGGGTACGACTCAACTTTGAAACCAGCTTCACCGGTAAAGATTTGTTGAGAACCCGTTTACAAGCGGGTAACTTTAACAATACCTTCAACCAAAACGGACCGACGGTAACCAACATGACCCGTCTGGCATACGATGATGGCCGGGACAATGACATAACCATCGATGACTTGTTCTACCGCGCTCCCATCGGCACTCCCTTCGGTAACATCACCGTTTGGGTTGGTGCTAACCAGTTAAACCTAGATGACGTTTTCATCACTGCTAACCCCTTCCTCGCCGATAGCGGTACAGGTGCTTTATCTCGCGGTCAACGCTACAATAACATCGTTTTCCGTGGTCCTTCCGGTGTTGGTGCTGGGGTCAGATTCAACATTGGCGATGTTTTCCAAGTTACGGGAACCTACCTAGCCGAGGGTGGGACTAATGGTGCCAGCAATCCTAACCCTGGTAGCGGTTTATTTAACGGTTCCTACAGTGCGGGTGCTCAGGTTGGTTTCTCCTTCATCAAATTTGCCGATATTAACTTCGTTTACGTTTACAGTTATCAAACTGCAGCCAGTATGAGTTCTGGTTTATTCGGTAACGTCAGCAGCCCTCTCACCGAGCGTCCCTTCGGTAACGTTGGTACTACTGCTAACCGTTTCGGTCTTCAGGCGAGCGCCCAAGTTATCCCAGGAGTCTTAAATCTAGCGGGCTGGGCTGGTTACGCCGATGCTTCGGCCACGGGAGTTAATGATGCGATCGGAGACAATAACACTGGTATCTGGTCTTGGAACCTTAACCTCTCCGTTCTCGACCTCTTTGCCGAAGGTGCGGCGTTTTCTTTAGGTGGTGGTCAAGTGCCCCGTTCCGATAAAGAAAGCAGCACCTCTTACATGGTAGAAGCTCAGTATAAGTTCCCAGTCACCAAAAACATCCTGATTACCCCCGGTGCCTATGCGATCTTCAACGCTAACAACCGTAATAACGACACCATTTTTGTCGGTGTCCTCCGGACAACTTTCCGTTTCTAAGCTGAGTTGACGGACTTGGTAAATAAGAACGGTGGGATTTATAGATCTCACCGTTTTTTTGCTTTTAACTTTTCACTGGGTATAACCATTTATGAGAAGATGATCGGAGCGTCCCAAACGCTGCTATATTTACTTCGCCTATTTAGTTGCTTATCTATGCACTCTCTGTCTTTCCCCCGTCGCACTAAAATTGTGGCCACGATTGGCCCAGCCTCGCAAAATAAGGAAACATTACGTCAGATGATCAAGGCGGGGGCGACGACATTTAGATTAAACTTTTCCCATGGCGATCACGATTACCATCGTCACAGCATTAACCTGATCCGTCAGTTAGCCTTTGAACTCAATCAACCCATTGGCATCCTTCAGGATCTACAGGGGCCAAAAATTCGCTTAGGTAAATTTGCCTGTGGGTCGATTACCCTGAAACCGGGGGAACCCTTTATCCTTACTTCTAGGGATGTGGAATGTAATCAGGAAATAAGTTCCATTAGCTATCCCTCGCTGGCCCAAGAAGTCCCAGAAGGTTCGAGAATTCTCCTCGATGATGGTAAGGTCGAAATGCGGGTGGAATCAGTGGATCGTTTGAAAGGAGACCTGTCCTGTCGCGTGGTGGTTGGGGGTGTCTTATCCAGTAATAAAGGGGTAAATTTTCCCAACGTCTATCTGTCGGTGAAAGCTTTAACCGATAAGGACAAAAAAGATTTAATGTTCGGACTGCTGTGGGATGTGGATTGGATCGCCCTTAGTTTTGTGCGTAATCCCCAAGATATCCTCGAAATTAAAGAATTAATCGCCAGTGCGGGTAAATCTATCCCCGTGATCGCTAAAATTGAAAAACACGAAGCGATCGAGGAAATGGAGGAAATTTTATCCCTCTGTGATGGTGTTATGGTGGCTAGGGGGGATTTAGGAGTAGAATTACCAGCCGAAGACGTGCCAATCCTGCAAAAACGCCTGATTAATACCGCTAATCAGCTAGGCATCCCGATTATTACCGCCACTCAAATGCTTGACAGTATGGCCAGTAATCCTCGTCCCACCCGCGCCGAGGTTTCGGACGTGGCTAATGCGATTTTAGATGGCACTGATGCGGTCATGCTTTCCAATGAAACGGCTGTGGGTCATTATCCCATCGAAGCGGTGGCAACCATGGCCCGCATTGCCGAAAGGATCGAACGGGAACAGATAAATAGTGCCGCTCGCTCTAACAATAAACAATCGATTCCTAACGCTATTTCCTCGGCAGTTAGTCAAATTGCCGAACAATTGGGGGCAGCGGCAATTATTACCCTGACAAAAACCGGCTCTACTGCCCGTAACGTCTCCCGATTTCGCCCCAAAACCCCGATTTTAGCCGTTACTCCCCATCGAGAAGTGGCACAGCAGTTACAGCTAGTTTGGGGCGTAAAACCGATGTTATTGCTCGATTTACCCTCCACCAGCCAAACTTTTCAAGTGGCGATGAATCTCGCCCAGGAAAATAACCTCCTAGCGGATGGTGAGTTAGTGGTGATGACGGCGGGAACTCTGCAAGGGGTGGCCGGTTCCACGGATTTAATTAAGGTGGAAGTGGTAAAATCCCTTTTGGGTAAAGGTACGGGTATCGGCCAGGGTGTGGCTAGTGGCCGGGCGCGAGTGGCCCATAATGCCCGGGAAGTGGGTAGTTTTAGTAGTGGGGAGATTTTAGTCGTTCCCACCACCAGCGCCGAATATGTGGATATGATGCGGAAAGCTGGCGGAATTATCACCGAAGATACCGCGATGAATAATCACGCCGCTACTATCGGTTTAAAATTGGGTATTCCTGTTATTGTCGGGGTTAAAGATGCCACGAAAATTATCCGCGAAGGGGTGATCATTAGTCTCGATGCTCAACGGGGTTTAATTTATTCTGGTATTGGCAATGGCGCAGCAACTATGAAAAACTGAGTCAGTTATCAGTATTCTCCGAGACAGGAGTCAGGAGACAGGAGTAAGGAGTAAGGGGACAGGAGTAAGGGGACAGGTTTTATTTATTCTCCCCATCCCCCCACTTCCCCACACCCCACACCCCACACCCTACACCCCACACCCCACACCCCACACCCCACACCCCACACCCCACACCCTACACCCCACACCCATTTTCACTTGTCTATGAGCGATTCTTACTCTGCTGCCGTCGATAATCCGGCCTATACCGTTGAACAAGCGATCGCTAATATCCAGCAAAGAGAAGACCTAGGCGCGCGTTATTATGCTGCTTGGTGGTTGGGTAGATTTCGTGTTCGTCAACCGGAGGCGATTTCGGCCTTAATTGCCGCTTTGGAGGACGATAGTGATCGCACTCCCGATGGCGGTTATCCCCTGCGACGCAATGCTGCCAGCGCTTTAGGGAAATTAGATGATCTCAGTTGTGTTCCCGCTTTGATTGCCTGTCTCGACTGTGAAGATTATTATGTGCGCGAATCGGCGGCCCAGGCATTGGAAATGCTTAAGGATCGAAGCGCGATCGCACCTTTAGAGAAACTATTAGAGGGTGGCATCGAAGGGGCTGTTTTAGTGGCGGGAAAACCCCATTTAGTCCAACCTTACGAGGCGATTATCGAGGCATTGGGAACCCTGCAAGCGAAGGCAGCGATTCCCCTGATCGAACCGTTTTTAAACCATTTCGTCGAAAAAGTGCGTTATGCGGCTGCTCGCGCCCTCTATCAACTCACAGCTAACCCCCACTATGGCGATATTCTGATTAAGGCCTTGCAAGGGGAAGAATTACAGCTGCGTCGTTCTGCTTTAATGGATTTAGGTGCTACGGGTTATCTGCCGGCTGCCCCTGCGATCGCTAATACTTTGGCGGAAAATAGTCTGAAACTGGTTGCTCTCAAGGAACTTTTAGAAAACCATCTAAAAACCAATTCTAGCGGCGAAAATATCTCCGAAATTCTCACTTTAATGGATAGTTTATTGTAATTAATCATTGGTTATTTTGTATCTAAATTAAAACCGATGCAATCCAGAGGTTTTTATGCTAATTCAAACTGATTATGTCGGCTGGCTAAACGAGACAATCACTCTTTTAAAACAAAAAAACTTTGATCAAGTTGACTGGGAAAACTTGATCGAGGAGATAGAAAGTTTGGGCAGAAGTCAAAAACGTGAACTCCGCAACCGGTTAACCACCATCTTAGAACAATGCCTCAAACTTTGCTATACTGATTACGTTGAGGATTATCGAGGTTGGCAAGAAACTATTAGGCGCAGTCAACGGGAACTAGAAGAACTTTTGACCGATTCTCCTAGTTTAAAACTCTACTGGGATCAAGTATTTTTAGATTGCTATGCCACGGCTTTAAAAAGCTTGCGAGATAACCCCAATTATCAATCCTTTAACTTTCCCGATGATTGTCCTTTTCCCCAAGAAATTAGTCAAATTTTACAGAAAAAAGTTTGGCGATAAAATTATCTTTAAAAGTTTGTTGGTGGGGTTAGGAGATAGGAGTTAGCAGTCAGTAGCCGGTCGTCAGTAGCCGGTCGTCGGGAGGCAGGAGATTATTTTATTTATTCTCCCCACACCCCACACCCCACACCCCACACCCCACACCCCACACCCCACACCCCAGTTCCCCACTTCTCCACACCCCACACCCCACTCCCTAACCCCTACACCCCTCATCCCTTCTACTGATAACCAATGCTTCCTACCGTTGAGACTTTAATTATTGCCGTCGAAAAAGCCGACTCAGCCAATGGGTTACTAACCGCCGTGGAAAACTTAGCCGCCGCCAAAAGTGAAGCGGCAATACCCACCCTCACCGATGTCCTGAGATATAATAACCCCGGTGCCTCCGTGGCAGCCGTGGATGGTTTAATCGCCATCGGCAAAGCGGCGGTTCCCTATTTACTGGCCAACCTAGACGGTTATAATTATGGGGCGAGAGCTTGGGCAACCCGGGCCCTAGCGGGAATTGGCGATGTGCGAGGATTGGACTTATTGCTTGATGCGGCGGTGAGTGATTTTTCCTTTAGCGTGCGGCGAGGGGCGGCTAGGGGCTTAGGAAATATAATTTGGTCTGATTTGGAGGAAAGTCGGGTTTCTGAGGCTCAGAATGCGGTTTTTGCAGCACTGGAGAAACTTTTGCAAGGGGATCCAGAGTGGGTGGTTAGATATGCGGCGATCGTCGGATTGCAGGGATTAGGAACTGCGGCGGCGGCATTTCGCGGGGCGATTCGGGAACTTTTAGGACAGATTCGGGAGACAGAAGCGGAAATAGTGGTAAGATTGCGCGCCGATCAAGCTCTGGAACACTTACAATAACCCTAAGTCACAAAGTAGAAAAACTTATTTCTCTACAGGGAGAAACAATTACACTAACATTCTATGAAATATTGGCAGGAAATTTTAGCGATCGCTCAACGAATTTTAGTGGAATTAATCCGGCGCGGGCGTAGCTTAATCCTCTGGGGCATTTTCCCGATCCTTGTCCTGCTCTTAAATGGCTATATTATGGCAGAAAAAGGCAAAATTGAGCTTGCTGAGGCAATGGCTCTGGCTACTCCTCCCACCCTCGTCGGGGCGGCACTTTTCTTTAGTTGTTTGGGGGGAACCGTGGCAACGGTGGTAGCAGAAAGGGAACAACAAACGATTAAACGGTTATTTTTATCGCCTTTAAGCGGTGTTTCCTATTTCATCGGCATTTTTCTCGCCCATTGTGCGATTGCCGCCTGTCAGACAGTTTTAGTTTATTCTATTGCTAAACAGTATGGAGCCACTTTTAAAGGCTCAATTCCTCTAGAATTATTAATTATTTTCCTTAGTATCACCGCCTATGTGGGTTTAGGATTTATCCTTGGTACTCAACTGGCGAAAAGAACAGAAGATGTTAATGCTTTGGTGGGAACTTTTGGGGTTCCTTTATTAATTTTAGGCGGCGTTTTTCTCCCGACTGCTTTATTCCCCGACAATATTCTATCTCTGGCTAAATATAACCCGATCTACCACATGAATGAAGCTTTAATTGCTGTTTGGGCAAAGGGCGAAAATCTCCAAGATATTAGCTCTCATTTTCGCTTTCTCTGTCTTTTTGCCCTAGCTATGGTAGCAGGTGGTTGGCTTACCTATCGACAAATGTTAAACCTTGAACGCCGACTGTAAATCAGTTATCAGTGATCAGTTATCAGTGATCAGTTAGGTAGGGTGGGTTAGGCGGAGACAAATTATCAGACTTAATCATTAATTTATCTATTCGCCGTAACCCACCATCAGTTATTCAGCTTCTTATTTTTCAGTGTAATTAGCCAATTTCCATGTCATTTGTTCTATTACCTAGCTGACGGCTGATGGCTTAAAAAATCCTGACTATCCTTGTTACTTTATTAAAAATGCTGACTATTAATAATGTCAAAAAAAATTACGGAAGACGCTTAGTATTAGATCAATTAAACTTTCATATTGAAGCGGGGGAAATTTACGGTTTACTCGGTCCCAATGGTGCGGGAAAAACCACCACTATTAATTTAATTTGTAATTTATTGAAACCATCATCGGGAGAAATTACCTTTAATTATTTGCCAATTTCTAGAGTTACTAAAGAATTAATTGGGGTTGCACCGCAAGAAAATTTATTGTACAAATCCCTTACTTGTGAGGAAAATCTCAACTTTTTTGCTCAGATTTATGGACTCGATCGCCCCCAGCGTCGTCATCGGATTAAAGCCAGTTTATCCGCAGTAAATTTGCTTGATCGCGCCCGTAGTCCGGTGGAAACTTTAAGCGGTGGAATGCAGCGCCGAATGAATATTGCCGTGGCTATTGTTCATCAGCCAAAATTATTAATTCTTGATGAACCAACTACCGGTTTAGACATCGAATCTCGCTATGAAATTTGGGATTTAATCGGAGAATTACGGCGCCAGGGAATGACAATTTTATTAACTACCCATCTCCTCGATGAAGCACAGCGTCTCTGTCAACGTATCGGCATTTTAAAACAAGGTCGTATTATTGCCGAAGGTAATTTAAATCAGCTGCGTCAGCATATTCCTGCGAAAGAAATTATTATCATGGATACCCAGGATCAAGAAGCTGCAATAAATCGAGGTAAACAATTAGGATTTACTCCCAAATTTTACGGCAAAGATTTAGCTTTTTGGTTAGATGAACACCTAGAATTAAGCGAGATTATTCGGGCATTCGACGGCATTAATATTGATTCTATCGCCCGTCAGACCGTACAGTTAGAACATATTTATATGGAAATTATGAATCAATTTTGAACCAGTTTTTGAGAATTAAGGTTGATGATCGGCATTTTTTCGGTAATTTACCTCAATTGAGTTAAATCGCCGTTTTTAACCGTCATATTCTTGGAAAACTGAGGCGAGTGGGCTGTTCGACCATGACTTAATCAACAGAAATTCAAGTTAAAAATCTAGACCATCTAGGATTAGTAGCTGGAATTATAGATGAAATAGGAATCGTTGAAATTATTAACGAACAAGTATCAATGGGTTCCAGGAGAAATTGTCACAGCTGGGCAAGTCGTGAAAGCGATTATCCTGAACGGATTGGGATTTGTCTCCCGATCCTTGCATTTAGGGTCTGCTGAAAAAGTTTTTGGGTGGGGGTCGGGTGTGGGGTGTGGGGGATAGGGTGTAGGGTTTTACCGATTTTCAGGGGGTCAATTACCTAATTTTCAGGGAAAAAGTGCCTAAAGTTGGCTCTTCTGGTTTCTGTGTGGAAACGAGGTCTATAATGATAGTTTCTTCAGAAAAATAGTCCCAAAAGTCTTTCTCAGTAAACATTTCACGATTCCATAAGCAAAAATTATCACAGAAAGTCGAGAAGAGCCTAAATTTCCCCCCCGATCCCTCCAATGGCTGGCACTTTTTGATTTCAAAAAAGCCTAAAAATATTATCCAACAAGGTTTTTAGATTTATTTAGCCAACCCTATCTAGACATCATCTATATCTAGTTTAAAATGGGAAATTCCTCAGCAAAATGGAGAATCTTTGGCGCAATTTGTAAATTCTTTGTTTCTTACTGAGGATTACAGGGTTAAATTACTAAAAATTTTATGCTGACAGCAATTCAAGATTGTCTAATTATTATGCACCATGCAGCAATTCTAGTTAGGCTGCGGTTAACTAAACCGACTTTTTGAGTTTCATAATTAACCCTAAACCTGCAATCGAAAAAATTCCCACCAGATTTGTAGGTTCGGGAACAGAAGCAGCAAAGGGAGTAAAAGTACGATCTCCTCTGGCTACAGCTAATTGTAATCCTTCAACAGGTTCCGTTGCTCCTGCTGCTATTAAAAAATCACTCAACTCCTTTGTTAAAAGAATTCCTAAAGGTTCTAGAATCCAAGTATTATTGACCAAATCAACATTAGGTAAGCCGGGTGCTACGGTGCTAAAAACTGGAAGACCTGTGTTGGCTGTATCTCTCACAAAAACAAAGTAAGGCTCAGGAATATTGGGATCGGTATTAACTTCAAAGAAGGCAGAAAAATCCCCGATCTCGAACACAGGAGGAAGATTAAGTTTAGTTTGATCAACGTTGAAAAAGACACTTCCAGTCAATTCAGTTGTTCCACTAATCGCCTCATAATTATCTGTTTCTCCATCGTAACTAAATACCCAATCCGTTCCTCTTATATTAGGGTCATAACTTGGAGGAAGAATATCAAAAGCATAATCATATCCCTGTGCGGGAGTATCAGTATTCTCAACCGATGCCAAAGATAAACCAATTCTTTCTAACACGGCTAGTACATTAGGATCAAAGTTAAGACTGTCTTTTCCCCCTGTTTCAATATAAATAACAGGTTCAGCTTTAACGGGAAGAACAGGATTAAGAGCGATTACAGAGGTTAATCCTAATAGAGTTACTAGATGTTTTGAGTTCATTGTTAAGTCTCCTGTGTCGATTTTTTGGAGTTTGTAGTCAAGAGTGTTTTCTCTAATTTAAAAGAGGTTTCAGAAAAGACCGGAATTCTTCAACTTCTTTTAAGAAACTTACGGTTAGCTGTGGCTAAATTGACTAAAAAGAGTCAAGCAAAATACTTAAAGCATAATTACTCATTCTTTATTCCATATTTTGCAAAATATTACCCTTTTTTCAAACGTTCAACTAATTCAACCGCACAAGCGATGCCACTTTCATGAAATCCATAGGAATCAATGCCTCGTTTTTTGATGTGGAAATAAGTCCCTGAGAAATAAATGGGGCCAGTTTCATTGAGTTGATAAATTTGTTTTTGGGCTTCTAGAGTATTCATGTCATAAGCTGGATGTCGATACTTAAGAATGCGGATAATTTTGTCTTCATCAATGGCGATGGGGGGGGTATCTAGAGAAACAAAATAATCTTTCTTAGCCGTAAAATTATGGACTTTGTTAGCATAATATGTCACATAAGTATAAAGCTTTCCTTCTTTAGTTACTTGCCCATAATTCCATGATTGCCATTTACTGCGATCTGGGTTCATAATAACCGGATCAGTGTGAACAGTGACGGCAGTTTCATTGTATTTAAAACAGCCTAATATTTGCTGTTCTAACTGGGTTGGTTCAGCTAGTATTCCTAATGCTTGATCAGCGTGAGTAGCCATAACCACCTTATCATAAACTTCTTCATCTGTGGTCGTTTTTACCGTTACTTTTCCGTCTTCTCTTTTTTTAACGTAAATCACTTCTTGTTCAGTACGAATCGGTTTCTTTAAAGCATCTTTGACCCTTTCAACATAACGACTACTTCCCCCTTTAACAGTTTGCCATTCGACCGTTTTTCCCCCCAATCCTCCTTGATCATGAGTCATAAAAAAGCTGATAAAAGTTGAAGCTGGAAACTCCATTAACAAGTCTGTCGGAATTGACCAAACGGCTGATCCCATTAGCATGACAAAGTTATCTCGGAAGGATTGGCTATAGTTATTTTTATCTAGATATTCTTGCATAGAAATTCTCGTTTTTCCTTCCCAGAAATCAGCCCGCGCTTCAGAGAAAAAGCGTTTAGCTTCTTGATAACAAGCTACTAATTCTGGAGGTTGTTGACGGGCAAATTCTTCCATCGGCAGCTCTAGATCTAGGGAATTAAACTGCATTCCAGTATCTAAATTATAGAAATTAAAGCCACCTAAATGATCTTGAGTCTCTGCTCCTAAATCAGCAAAAAATTTCATCAAGTTGGGATAATTAGGTTTATTACAAACCACAAAAGCCGTATCAAAAGAAATCCGTTGACCCTCCTCATCCAAATCTAAGGTGTGAGCATGACCGCCGACACGACTAAGCTAAACGGCTTTTACTTCGGATCACCGATATAGACTCCAAAAGGGTTATAGCTGTTGGATCATGCAGGTTAAGCGCCGTTTAGCTTACTTTTTTCATAGACATCAACCTCATATTGATCTTGAAGATAATAGGCAATGGGTGTGCCAGAAATACCCGAACCAATGATTGCTAATTTTTCCATAATTTTGTCCTTGAATAAATTGTGAAGGGGGTTAATTAGTGGGGTTAAAATTTAAGAAACTTTCCTAACTATTCTCCGAAGAATGTTGATAGTCAGGATGGGACTTTTGGGACTGACTTAAACTCAGCAAAAATAAGACAAAAATGACTAACATTAATGAGAAGATATACCGAGTTCCCATCATGGTCATGACAATAGCTGATAGAATGGGACCGGCGGTACAACCTGCACTATAAATTGAGGTAAAGACAGCACTCCCGGAGGATAATTCATTAAGGGTAACGGTAGAACCAATCAGGGCTAATGATAAGGGAAAAATGGGACTCATTCCTACCCCAGAGACAAAAGCTAAAAAGGGGGTAATCATGGGATTTTCGATTAAAGATAAGCCAAAAACTGAAACAATAACAATAATTACACTACCGACTAAAACCTTAACTGTCCCCATCTTATCAGCTAAATGAGTAATAGGAACAGTTGAAATTAATCCGCCTAAAATAAACAAGCCAAAAATCAAACCAATGCGCTCAATGCCATAGTTTTGTTCGAGTAAACAAAGGGGATAAAGAGAAACTAAGGTGGCAACACTGAAGCCATAAGCAAAAGCTCCTTGTAGGGGAAGTTTGAGCTTTTGAATAATGCTAAAGTTGGGCTTTTGAAACTTAACCGTTTTCTCTGGTAATCCAAAAAAGACAACAACAATTCCACTTAAAATCAAGCCACTTCCTAATAAAAAAGTGATCTTAGGAGAAAGATTATAGGCGACTGCTCCCATAATCGGACCGATACCAAAACCTAAGCTAAAAGCTAAAGCATCTAAACCATTAACCATGGCTCGATTTTGATCATTACAAAAATAGTTAATAGCGGTTTGTCCAGAAATCAGATATAAACAACAGGCCAAACCCATAACGCCACGAATGATAAACCAAAGAGATAATTGAGTAGTAAAGGCAAATAGAGGTGCAGTTATTCCCATTAAAAGGAATCCTAACATCATGGTTTTTCTTAATCCAATTTGGCGAAGAATACTAGCCACAATCGGTGTTCCTGCGGCAATGACAAAAAAGTAAAGAGTAGAATTTGCCCCAATAACAATATTGTCGTAACCCTTTTCTTTCATAAGGGTAGAAACAAAGGGATTAAATAACCCTAGGGAAATTCCCGATAAAAAGGCCACTAAATAAAGGGCGGGAAGTCCAACAGAAAAGGGAGAATTGGCATTTTTAGTCATCATGGGAAAATTCCAGCACAAGGTTAGTAAGCTAAACGGCGCTTAACCTGCATGATCCAATAGCTATAACCCTTTTGGAGTCTATATCGGTGATCCGAAGTAAAAGCCGTTTAGCTTAAGAGGGTTTTTAAAGGGGAGTGGGACGATAAAAATGATAGTGGGACGGAAGATTAACCCCCTGTAACTTCAGACTTTGCAGACGATAGAGATAAGCTGCACCGCGCATGATGTGCATAGCTACATCCACCACTTTGCGATTTTCGGAAAATTCTAAATAAGTTCCTCGAACCCAATCGTTAAATGAACCCATCGCCGGACCACACCAAATTTGATAATCCATTGTTCGTTGTGGCTGTCCACTGGTTGCCCAACGAGAAGAAAGCCCTAAATACCAGCGAAAAATTAAAGCCATTTTCCGTTTAGGATTATTATTTGCTCGTTCAATTTGTTCGGGATCTCGCTCTTGAAAATAAGCAAGGGTTTCTTGCCAAACGGCCTCTAATGGTTTTTGGAAAATTTGCTTTTCTATGGTTTGACGAACCTCGGTCGGAATGGCATCAATTCCCTCATAAGTTTGATACAAATCATATAATTTTTGCGCGCGCATGGGGAATAAACTTCCCCGTTTTAAGAGTTGAACTTTCACCCCCATTTCAAACATATCAGCACAAGGGGCCATTACCACATCGGCCATTGCTGCTTGGGCAAGTAATTGTTTGGTATGTTCAGATGTTCCCGCTTCAATACAAGCATGATTCACCGAACCTGTGATAATGTAACTCGCTCCCATCATAAAGGCCGCTAAGGCTGATTCTGGAGTACTAATCCCACCAGCAGCCCCCACTCTAATAGAACGCTCATACTGATATTGCTGTTGAATCTCATTGCGTAAGGCAATAATAGAAGGGAGAAGGCAAACCAAAGAACGATTATCTGTGTGACCACCAGAGTCAGCTTCAACGGTTATATCATCGGCTAAAGGAACTTTTTCAGCTAAAGTTGCTTGTAAGGTTGTAATTTGTCCCTGTTCAACTAAAGCTTTCAGCAGTTTAGGGGGAGCAGGTTTTAAGAATTTCTGAGCAACTTCGGTCCGAGAAATTTTGGCAATGATCTTATTTTGGGTTTCAATATCGCCTTGAGAATTTAGATGTAATCCTGATGCTCGGTAACGGACAATATGGGGGGTTAAATCCAGGTAAGCAGAGGCTTCAACAGTTCTTACCCCATATTTGAGGTAAAGTTCCACTGAACCCCGTTCTAGGGCTTCCTCTGAGGGGCTATGGATTAAATTGAAGGCATATCGTCCATTGGGTAAAGCTTCTTGAATGGTGTGAATGGCTTTTTCAACCCGTTGGGGAACTAACCCGGCTGCCCCAAAACTGGCTAAAAATCCCGCTTTTCCCAGAGAAATCACCAAATCTTCGGAAGCGATACCCCCGGCCATTGCACCCGCCCCATAAGCATAGTCTAAACCATGAAAGTCACAAAAAGCGCGATCGCCTAATTGTTGGGGTGATAGGGCATTAATCATGCTACGGGGCAGTATATCAGCATTAGGTTCGTGAGAAAGTCCTATCTGGTTATTTTTGACATATACATAACAAGGCTGCTCTAAATTGGCTAATTTTTCTCGAATTCCTTCACTATCAAAGGAGATAGATGGTTTAGGGGAGCTAGTAAGAGGGTTATGGCTAGTTAACATGGGGTTTATTTCTCCATTGTTGTTGACTTTAAACTGACGGAAAAGAAAGATGGGTGTTTACTATTCACTGGTAACTGGGGTTATCCCAATTCGATGGTTAATGCACTAACCGAGTAGTCGAGATACACTGGTCTCTGTTAACTGTTCACTGTTCATTGTCTAATAGACACAAGGCGATGTCTTTAATTTCGTAAATTCTTAAGTCTTCTTTCCAAAGACTGGCATCTCCGATAATTGTGATTACATCATCTTCGACTCGAATATCGGAAATATGCACTTCTAAAGACATTAAACGATTTTCGGGTGTAATTTGTCCTCGATATTTCCAGGTGATTTGATGATTAATGGCTTGACCAAAGCGAGGATTTTTGAAAGATTTGCCTAAGTCTAATTGCAGCGCATAAGTTTGCATAGCTTGAAGAATAGACTCAACGCCTAATGCACCAGGCATCACGGAATCTTGATAGAAATGGAAGGGAAAATACCAATCTTCGGGAGTAATTGATTGGCTGGCATAAATATATCCTTTTTGATACTTACCCCCATCTTGAATTAGGAAAACTTTTTCGATAAAATCAAGATAATTTTGAGAAAGACGATAATGGGGTTTTTCAGGATTTACTGAATAGAAGGTTTGGTGAGTTAAGGAATCTTGTAAATTAATTTCCTGTAGGGTTAAATCGGATAAATTATTCAGTTGATACCAAGGTTTAAGACGTTTTCCACCATCAAGTCCCACTTGATTCGCTAACACGGCTGTGCTAAAGTCTCCAAAGACCATATTTCCCCGATAAAAAGGCTCACCTTCACAAGATAACTCAAACTCAAACTTTTGAATAATTGCCCCTTGAATAGCGGTGGTAGAAAGGAGACGAACTTTATCCGTAATGGTTTTATTACGGAGGTCAATTTCTTTGAGAATTGTTCCCTGTCCATCCAAATTACGAAAATGAAGATCATCTTCTGGGAATAATAAAGTTGCTCCCATATAAACCCCTAAGAAAATACAAGGTTGACCGGCAATTTCAATATAAGTACAGTAGGGCAAAGTGGGATAGGCATTATGGTTATAAAACCAAGCATTTTCTTTGACATCAAATTCGGTAATAATTTCCGATGGTTTTTGCAATTCATGACGTTTACCTTCGATGTCTAATACCCGACTGACTAACTGAAACTCCCCGTTAGGTAAACGAACCGATTGACGATTTTCATAAATGTCAAATTCTGATCCCAAACAGGCAGCCACTGATCCTTTAGCAAAGGTTTTTAATTGGTTTTCATTAAATAAAACCGATGACTGTTTTGATAATTGGGAAATATGGGGTAATGTTACTGACTCAATGGGTGGGAAAATACTGGGAATGGTGTCTGTTTTTTCTACCAGTTGAACACCAATATTTTTAATAGTAGCAATGGTTTTTCCGCCAAAAATAACATCCACATTAGCCAGAAGATAAGGTTGAGGAGAAAGTCCAATTTCTAACACCTCCATTTGATACATTAAAGTTCCATGTTGGGGAGTCACTTGTCCCCGAAAACGAGCTGCTTGGGTTTGATTAGGCATCACCTGAAAACGAGCATCTTTCCTGTGAGTTTGTAACCCTAACCATAAACAATAAAATTGCACCAGTTGGATACTTCCTTCAATCATTAAATTCCCCGGTAAAGTGGGGTCATTTTTAAAATGACAAGAATAATACCAGTCCTCAGGAGTGATCTGTTTTGCTCCCACTGCTAACCCTAGTCCAGCTATTCCTCCTTGAGGATTTACCATCATCACTTTCTCTAACATTAAGAGTTTTTCTGGGGGTAATCTGAGGGAAGAATTTAAGCCATTTTGTTGATAGTTTTTCCCTAAACAAGCCTCAATATTGCCTTGACTTAGATTAAGAAGTTCTTCTTTTTTAAAGAATGACTTAGAACAAGTTAAAAGAGGAGTAAACTGTTGTCTTTTAATCAAGTTTCTTTCTTTTTCTTCAGCCTCTTTTAGCACAATTCCCTGTCCTTTTTCTAATTCTTCATCAGAAAAGAGTCCAGCACAACCGTCATGAAATTTCATCCAAACTTGATCCCCAATTAACACCTCTCCTTGGAAGAAAATTAATAAGCTATCATCAGTTTTAACCGAAGATGTGATCTTAACTCGACACCGTAACAACTTAACATTTTCAGGTTGTTCAAATAAGAAGGTTGCAGATAAATCTAATAAACGGAAAGAGCGTTTTCCTTGATTTTCAAAATCTGTCCCGATATAACTTAATAGCATCAGGAGTCCGTGGCCGGCTTCTTTACAAATTCCTACCGTTAATTGACCATCTACTGCATACCAAGCATCTTCTGGTACATCATATTCTGTTTCGATGAAACCTGATTTATAATCACCTAATTTTCCTTCTAATTGAGTCACCCGACTGACGAACAAAAAGGGAGGAGACGGCATTCTGACTCGTTGGGTATAATGATCAATGGGTTCATATTCTTGACCAAAAACCTTAGAGACTTTACCTTCAATAAATTCGAGAATCTCAGGTTGATCAAATAAACAAGGTCTAACGGTTTTAGGATGAGAAGAAATAACGCTTGTTCTTAAATGATCAACTGTAGAAATGGTTGGAACTTGTGAAAGAGTTTGAGTAGAAGAAGCGACTAAAGCAGCGACTTTTTGAGAAGCAGTATTTTCTCGAATAATTGAATTTTGTTGCTCAGTTTGGGGTTCAATATTAGCTTTGGGTGCTGTGGTTAACACTGTCTTAAAAATCGCCTCTAAGGTTTCTGCTTCATCTGTTAAATAAAGAGGGGATAAGTCTAGTTCTACCCCATGACTGACTAATTGTGCTAACATCTTAATAATGGTCGCTAAATCATCAGCACCTCGACGATTAATACACAATGCAAGATGCTCTTTTTGACCAAGAGTTTCCGATATCCAACGAGAACAACTTCCTCCTGATCCTAATTCTAGAAAAATTTTTACCCCGTCTTGATAAGTGCGTTCAATTAAGCGAGGAAAATCTAACATTTGACACATTCCTTGACTTAAATGCTCACCAATTTTCTCTTGTTCTAAGGCCAGAGAATCATAATGAGAAGAGGAATAAAAAATAGTATCAGGTGGTGTTCCTATTGTCACCGTATTTAGCTTAAGAAACTCATTGTATTCTGATTGCATAACTTCACAATGTAAAACCATATCAGAAGGCGAACGAAACCGATCACATTGTAATTTTTCAATCACCCGTAAACAACCTTGAGAATCTCCTGCGATCGCAACTTCTTGAGGGGTATTAATATGGGTTAAATAAACCTTACTTTCTGTTTTTAGACATTCCTGAACTGCTTCAGCTGTAGCCATTAAAACATAACTACTCCATGAATTTTCATCTATCGGTTGACCCCAAGATTCTGCAACGGCTTGTTTAGCTCCCATTAAACGGGTTTTAAATAGGGGAGAAGAATGAACAAATTGACTTCCTTGATCCGCATTTGGCCACACTCCTAATGAATACATCATGGTACTTTCTCCCATGCTATAACCGAAGGCAGCATCAGGTTTAATCTTGAAATATTTCTGCATAATTTCGGTGAATAAAACCGCAAAACCTGTTCCCGTTTCTAAGAGAGATAAAGGGTTAGCAATGAATTGAGTTTCTAGGGTTTCTAAGTCTTGTTTAGAAAGGGGAGATTGACGGCGAGGATAAAGAGAGTTTGCTTGAAAAAAGGTAGCAGGATCACTAATTAAACTCTCTGCTCTCTCCCATAATCTAGGGAATAATTGAAAAAGATTTCTTCCCATTCCTAAATAGGAGTTAAACGCACCAGGATAAACAAAAGCGACTTTACCCACTTTTCCTAACCGTTTAGGGGTGAAATAACTTCCTTGGGGACTTTTCCACGGCTTTCCTGTATGAAAGGCTTTATCAATTCCTTTTTTAGCCTGTTTAATTTCCTTTTGCAAAGCTTCTTTGTTATTCCCAACAATTGCTACAACATAAGGAGATTGAGAATTCTGTTGAAACTGAATAAAATTCTCTTTGGCAAGATGGGGTAAGGAGAAACTGTTTTCAATACTATGGGTTAAGTTATCAAGCTGACTTTGTAAAGATGAACTATCATTTCCAGCGAGGGGAAATAGATAAAATGGTGCATAGGGTAAATAGCCATTATTGGGTGTACTTTGAGGAGTTGCTTCCGATAAAATTAAATGACTATAAGTATTATTTTGATTGACTAAATTAAGCGCAGCATAGCGTTTTTCTTGTCCTTTTTCAAGAAACCAAGGAAGTGATACATCAGGTAGATAAAAAGAACTATTTTGCCATTCTTGAGTAAGATTAGAAGTTAACAGTTGAGCGGAAGCAGGAAGATAACGATTTTTTAAGCAAAGTGCTGTTTTAATTAAGCTAATTAAATCTTCAGTTATCCCTAAGTTATTATTATTCTCTTGGACTGTTCCAACTGCACAAGTTAGGTTATTATGATTAGCATAATAAGCTTCTAATAACCCTTGATCTATCTCTCTTGAGGAAACAGCTAAATAACCAATATTTGAGGGGTGAATCTTAGCATTTTTAAATGCTTGCTGACAACTTTGTTTAATCGCAACTGATGGAGAAGATAAGGGGTTAACTATTTTACTAAAGCTATCAATAATCCCGTAAAAAAGCGTATTATTATTGTTGGGGATTGTTTCATAATCTTTGAGGATTAAAGCTCCGCCAATAATAGACTCACAATTCCTATTAAGCGCACTAATAATAACTGTATCAACTTCTTTGGCGGTTAAGAGAATTTGGGCTAATTCAAGAGACTTTAATAAAGAATCAGATCCTTGGGTTAATTGAAAGGGAACAATGGAACAATTCCATAATCTTTCCAATTGATAACTAATATTTTTAAGCTCAGTTTCTTGATTGTTGCTAATATTATTAGCAGTAATTAAAGCGACTTTTTTTCCTATCTTACAAGTACAATCTTTTAACCCTTGATCAGACATCTTTGATAGGATAGACCAAGAATGATCACTGATCGGTTTGTTAGAATAATCAAGGGAGTTTCCTTGATAAATTAAAGCTGATAGTTGTTGACTGGTTAACAGTTGATTAAAGAAGCCACTTAGTCCAGCGATCGCTAATTTGGAAGGTTTCATAATATCTCCTGTGAAAATGTAAATAGGGTATCAATTGAGAAAAAATTACAAGCAAACAGTATTCGATGAATTCACCGTATTGTTAAGAAACAAAACATTAAGACAAGAACTCAAAGTAACCTCCATATTATTTGCTTCTAAATAAATTTTCCCTTGAGAATTATAAGCAAGTGCATTAGCAATTACCTTAGTATCACTATGTTCATTAATGGATAATTTGATCCAAAATTCTTGATTAAAAGGGAGGGAACTAAACTGCTCAAGCTCATTTAGTTTTAGGGGTAAACTACCGGAATTGTAGTGTTTTCTGACCCAAACTAAAAGACATTGAAACAAGAGATCAGCCGTATAAGAATTAAAGGATTGAACACTAAACTGTCCTTGATCTTGTGCAGAAATTCGAGGTAAGTAACAGTTAAAAACAAGTTCGTTTTTATTAATTTCTAAGATTTTCTTAATTCCTTGAAATCTGGGCTGATGAAAAAGAACTCCTGCTTGATAGGGTTGTAAATTAAGGAAAGATTCCGTAACAGTCTGAATACTTTCCTCAAGTTTTCTCTCAGCTATTACTTGTTTAGTAATATTAATAATCCCCCGATAATGATAAAGGGGAATTCCTTTAGCGGTTTCACTCCAAATTAAGGCTTCAAATTTAATTTCATCTTCTGTTTTATCAACTTCAGTCAGATTCAAACAATACAAATTAGCTAAACTTTTATCAAAGACAACTCCTTTAAGCACCTGATAGTTATGACAACTTAAAAAACGATATCCTTGATAAAGTTGTTCGCAACTATTAGTGATCCATGCTAACGCACACATCGCAGGTAAAACTGCATTTCCCCCAATGACATGATCATAAACGAAAGGGTTTCCTCGTAACGTCAACCGACGATATAAACGGTAACTATGCTTTTGCGGTGTAACCAGTTTAGGAGAAGGAGAAATAGGGTTACTCATCACAATAATTTGAGGGGTTTTAGCTTGAGTTTGGGTTAATTCTTCTGCTAACATTTGCGCCCCTGTTTGTTGAGGAATAACCTTAATATTTTGCTGCTCAAACAACTGTTTAAGCTGTGGTGTCACCATTCCCCCATCCCAAGGACCCCACCCAATAGAAACCACATGACATTTAGGATATTTTTGTTGAAGTAAATAAGCATACTTGTTCAAAATTTCGTTAGCTAAAGAATAGTCAGATTGACCGATATTGCCATAAAATGAAACAAAAGAAGAAAATAAGGCAATAAATTTTAATCGGTTAACTTCTACCGAACTTAATAAACTATTTAACCCATCAATTTTGACACTATAAACCTTATCAAAATCCTGTTCAGTTTTGTTTTCAATTAATTTATCGGCTAACGTTCCCGCACCATGAATAATGCCCGTAATCTCTCCCCAACGTTGAATAATCGGTCTTAAAGTTGCTTTTACTTGCTGTGAATCGGTAACATTAACACTGCAATACTCGGCTTTTCCTCCTACTTTTTCAATCTCTGATAAGGTTTGCTTAATTTCCCGACTTTGACAGAGTTGTTGATACAGTGCTTGAACTTTTTTCGGAGTTGGTTTTTCATTTTGAGTTGCTAAATGTTGCATAATTTGCCTCTTTAACTCAGATTCATCTTGACAAGAAAGACTCCATTCAGGTTCAGGATCTAAAATTTGCGAACGACCTAATAAAATAAATTTACAATGATATTGTTGCGCCAAATAGATAACGCATTGAGCCGTAATTCCTCGGCCACCACCACTGACAATAACCACCGAAGATGAATTAAGTTGAGTATCATTAATCATGGGGAACATACCGTGTTAGTTGATAATTGATAGTTGATAGTTGATATTTAATAGTTAGTATATATTAGCTAAAAATCAGAATTTATACCGTAATTTATTTGAATAAATATAATTCTGTAGGGGCGCAATGCTCGCGCCCAGCTAATTTTATTCTAACTATTAACTTTTCCCTAATTACTGCTCAAAGAAGCTAATTCACAAGTCAAAGTCATTCGACCTTTTGGGGTATAACCCACCTCTTGAATTAAGCTATTAGGATCATGCAATTCAGCTAAAACAATTTGAGCCGTTGTCATTTCATCTAAGTCGGGACTAATATCTAGAGCGCGACAGAAGACCGATTCCCACTCTAGATTTAAGGTTTTCGTTAAGCCAAATAAACCGCCACTAATAGGGCTAAATTCTCGTTTTCCACTGAGACCAAATTCTCCATCTAAACGGGTTAAGCTGAGAAAACAACTGCGTCCTTGACTGGCCGCTTGCGTCAGAGAAGATTTAAGATGTTTGGCTAGTAAAAACACTTGTTTAACAATCGCTTGATCAGAATTAATTGAAGTCTCTTGATCTTGATTAAACCCCTGAGAGAGAGGATGTAAATGAATAAATGTGCCGATCAGTCCACAAGTTTTAAATATATCTCCCAATTGTGCTTGTAAATGTTCTTCACTTAAATGATTGAGAACAAAATGTCGAACCCCCGCAGGAAGAGAAGAACGCACAGGAATAAGGAATTGAGGGAAACTGAGAACCACAACTTGCCAGCCTTGGTTTAGCAAACTTTGAGCAACTTGGGCAGTAGTAGATGAACCATCATCGGTCACCAAACAGGTTTGATCAGGGGTTGAGGGAAAATCCCAATAATCTGGTGCAGCAAGGGGCTTCAGTTTCATTTGATAACGTCCAATATCACCGTGTTTTCGATGGTTAGACTGGGTAGAGGTAACAACTAAGCTATTTTTTTTTCTGTCACCATCATTTTCTCCCTCAAATACTGAACAATGTGGGCTAGGGTACGTTTTTCTGCTAATGCTTCAGGGCTAAGTTTGGGCAACCCAGAGAAAGCTTCTTGCAGACTTCCCATGATTTCTACCCGTTTGATCGAGTCAATGCCTAAATCTGCCTCTAAATCCATTTCTAATTCCAACATTTCCGTAGGATAGCCTGTTTTTTCACTGACAACCTCTAATAAGGCTTGACTTAGTGCATCATCTTGAATGGAGTCTAAAGAAGGTTCGCTCACTTCTGACACAGGTTCAGGTGTAGAGATGGCTGCAATGGGTTGACGAGGTTCTAAGTAGTTGACAATGGGGGAAATGTGAACAGGTTCAGGTTCGGGAGTCGGTAAGGGTTGAGGTGCAGTGTTTAAAGGTTGAGGTTCTGGAGTCCGTAAGGGCTGAGGTTCAGACTTAAAAGGGGTAGGATCAGGAAAGCTAACAGAGGAAACCTCTGAATTTTGCCGATCAAATTTTGAATTCTCCGAAGCAGCAGCAGGAGTAGAGAGTTCGTCAATTTGAGCAACTGCTGTCATCTCTTTTTGTTTGAATAACTGCAACACTGATTGAAAACTCTGGGATTGATGTTTAATGTACTCTTCGTGAACCTTGGCAAGACTCTGTTGATATTGGTAGAATGCCTGTAAAAGAGGGTTGATGTTGTTAGAAATAGCGTTGTTCATAGTCATGGTTACAGTTTGATCTCGAGAAACGATAGATAAATTGAGTGTTGGAATTTCCTCTGAAAGAGGCTGAGAATCAGAAGGATAAGGGTTGACGGAAGGAATAGAGGCTAAAATTTCCTCGTTTTCCGACCCTTTCACTTCCTCACACTTAGATTCAACCGTTTGGGAATCAACTGACGGTTCTATTTCCGCAGGTGAATCAGGTTGTAATGCAGCTCCGATCAAAGCTTTGGTTTTATCGCTGATGTAGTTGGTTGCATTCAGCTTCAGGATCATACCTTTGCGTTTGCTTGAAGGAGTCTTCACCGTCAAAGCTGCATTTTCCGGATCGTTTAACGGTAAACCTAAAACTCGAAGCTGCATTACTCCTTGTGAGAGTTGAACATCACTGTCCTTTTGCCGACTGGGGTTGAGTGCAATGGCCAGATGAGGGCGATCGCCTAAGATCTGTTTAACTAAGTTAGTGAGAATTTGGCGCGGTCCAATTTCCACAAAGCAATATCCGCCTTGAGCATAAATATTTTCAATTTGTTGGACAAACTGAACCGAATTCAACAACTGAGCTTCTAAAAGCTGACGCATCCCTGATAAATCTTTGGGATAAGGGGCCGCGGTCACATTAGCATAAACCGGAAGTTGGGGCGCATGAAACGTCACTTGATCCAACGCTTTCCCAAAGGGTTGACTAGCATGACGTACTAGAGAAGTATGAAAAGCAGCAGACACGGGTAAAGGCGTAACCTGATAGCCTTGAGAGCTTAAAATCTTCTCAATAGTGGCAATTTCTGAGGCTAATCCCGATAATACCACCTGTTCAGGTGCATTATAGTTAGCAATCTGCACATTGGCCATTCCTTCAACCCATTGCGCTATCTGAGATACTTTCCCCGTCACCGCTAACATCGCCCCTTGAGGGGTTGCTCCTTTCGGTGCGGCCATAGCCTGGCCTCTAGCTTGGATCAAGTAATAATAATCGTCGTCGGTGAAAACGCCTGCGGCCCAGAGTGCGGTTAATTCCCCAAAACTGTGACCGGCCACAAAATTTGGCTTAAATCCCGTCTTTTGCAACGTTTTATACAGTCCTACACTGAAAGCCCCGATCGCAGGTTGAGCATTTTCCGTCCGTTGCAGTAAAGAGGTTTGCCGTTTTTCGTCCACCTCGTTAAAGGTAGGAATCGGAAATAATCCTGCTGAAAGGGGCGTTAAACCCGCTTTAGCTCTCAATATGTCCAATTTTTGATAAGCGGTTTGGATTTCTGGCAAATTTAGGGCAATTTCTCGACCCATATTCAGGTATTGAGAACCTTGGCCGGGGAACAATGCTACGACTTTTCCCTCCAGTAATAACCCCGTCTTACGGTAATAAATACCTTGGGGATGTTCCCATGCCTCTGCTTGAGGCTGTTTTTGCAACTGTTTAACGGCTGCTTGTAGTAATTTAATAGCTTCCGCCAAGGAAGTCGCAACAAAGCCCACTCTAGCAACCTTTAAGGGAAGTTGAGCCGATTTGCTTTGATTTTGTAGTTCAATATAAACTTGTGACCCTTGGGGAGATTGCAACTGTTCTAGAGCTTTTTGACAAGTTTGTCTTAATTCTTCAGGATTTTGACCCCAGAGTAAAATTGATTGGGGACGGTGATGAATTCGATTTTCTCCTTGGGGTAATTTGGGCGTATATTCTTCTAACACCACATGATAATCTGTTCCCCCAAAGCCAAAGGAACTAACCCCGGCCCGTCTCGGTGTCTTTCCTTTGGGCAACCAAGGACGGGTTTCGGTGTTGAGATAAAAAGGCGAGTCTTCAATCTTAAATTTAGGGTTGGGTTCGGTAATGTTAATGGTAGCAGGAAGAATTTTATGATGTAAGGCCAAAGTCGTTTTAATTAAACTTGCAGCACCCGCCGCCGCCTTGGTATGACCAATTTGAGATTTGACACTACCCAGAGCAATCGTTTGCTTTTCTGCGTTATTTTCGCTAAAAACCTCATTCAGGGCTGTAAATTCACAAAAATCTCCTGCTGGTGTTCCAGTACCATGGGCTTCAACTAACCCCAAGGTAGCGGGAGAAAATCCCGCCTCTTGATAGGCGCGCCGTAAGGATCTAACTTGACCTTCAGGACGCGGTGCATAGATACTTTTAAAACGACCATCACTAGCAGTCCCGATGCCTTTAATCACTGCATAGATGCGATCTCCGTCTCGTTCTGCATCCTCAAGCCGTTTAATCACCAGCATTCCCAATCCTTCCCCTACCATCATGCCATCGGAGGTAGCATCAAAGGGATTGAGACAATCTTTCTTAGAAAAAGCTGGAGTTTTGCTAAAACACATATAGTTAAGGATGGAATTATCCGTGTCAAAGCCCCCTGTAAGCATCATGTCACAACGGCCTTCAATTAATTCACTGATCGCCATTTTTAAAGCACTTAAGGAACTCGCACAGGCTGCATCCACCACACAATTAGTTCCTCCTAAATCAAAGCGATTAGTAATACGACCTGCTACGACGTTTGGTAACATACCGGGGAAAGAATTTTCTTGCCAAGGCACATAGGCAGCCTTCATATTTTCGATAATTTTGTCGGTTTGTTCTTGAGATAAACCACTTTTTTGGCAAATTTTCTTCCAGAGAGGATATTGCAGACGACTGGTTAAGGGAGTAATGCTTTTCCAGAGTCCGCTTCCTCCTAAAATAACCCCTGTTGTTTCTCGATTAAACTCTTTTCCTTGGTTATAACCCGCATCTTCTAAAGCTTGTTTAGCCATCACTAAACCAAGTAAATGAGCCGAATCTAAAGCTTCTAACGTATCAGGTGGCAGACCAAATTCTAAGGGGTCAAAATCAATTTTTGGCAAAAAGCCCCCCCATTTACCATAGGTCTTATCTGGTGCTTTCGGGTCTGGATCATAGTAATCTTCTAAATTCCAGGCACTTTCTGGCACTTCAGTGATTCCATTCACTTTACCGAGAATATTTTGCCAATATTCCTGTAAATTCTTGGCTTTAGCAAATAAGGCCGACATTCCAATAATAGCGATCGGTGTTTTTTGTAAAGCAGTTAGGCTAGAGGTTGAGGATTGAGCAGACATTGTAGGTGTGTTCTCCAATCAATAATATAGCAGTCTGTAGAGACAACGAATAGTTCTTAAAGAATGAACAAAGAATTGTTTGATTCCCTTTAGCTTCAGTTTAGGCAGAGTTCCAAGTTTATACAATGGATGATCTACTCTCACAAATGGATGATTTTTAGTAAGCGTTCGGGGGGGGAAAAATCTGGTAACTAGAGCAGTCCATCACGCTCTTGGTGACGCCAATTCAAGTCTGAATTGCATCACTATCTGATCTACCTTTGGGGAATACCTCATTCGGGGTACGATAGTCAAGACATTTTCGAGGTAGCACTTTTGCCAAAGTATTCTCCTGACTTAATCAAACGGATTTAATATGAGTCAATGCCACGGACTGCTTGACACTCCCCCCTGAAAGGTTAGGAATCAGCAACACCAATAGGCACTAATTCCTCAAGAAGAATGAGGTAATCTTGTCCGATTTTTTCAATGGTCGTAGGAAGATGGAAATTACGAGAATATTCAATTCTTATCTCTAACTGACCATCTATGATTAGGAAAAAGAATTCAATCAATGTGGTACGTTTTTGATCCAGTGGCGATAAACGACAATCGCGCTCGCCATAAACAAACTCAAACAAGTCAGAGAGAGGAACCGAACGATTTCCCAGATAATTAGCCCTTACTGGGGTTAAATTACTATCAGGATAGAGATATTCAGGTAAAGACTCACCTATCCAATCATAAGTTACGCCATTCATTGGTAAGCTTTCAAACTGCTCATTGATGGTACTGATAGTTTTTTGCCAAGTCGTAGAAGTGGATAAATTAATGCCTATGGGAAAATTTACAGCATAATTGCCCATACTTTCCATAAAAGACTGACCTTCGCCTAAATCTCGCCCATGACTACGATGACTGATAACCACCTGTTGGCGTTGACTCCAATCACCTAATAAACGGTATAAAGGAGCAAGGAGAATAGGATAAAAGTTAGACTGATAATAAGCCTTGCCTTGGCTTAATAACTGTTTAGTTTGCGCTTTACTTAGGACAAATCGCGCACTTTCGGCAGAAGCTTCAATATTTGGGCCTTTGACATGATCGACGGGGACTTCAAAGCGACTCTCTGCATCGGGAAATTGTTCCTTCCAATAATTCAAGTGTTCGTTCATTGTTCCTTTTTTCTCCTCATCCCTCAAGACTTGCACAAAATCTAAGTAAGACTGAGGATTAGGGTTAGGAAAAGTCGGATCACTTCCTACCAATAATTGATGATAGGCACTCCAAAGTTCCTTAAACAAGAGGGTTGCACTTAACATATCAGCAATGATGTGGTGAGCGACCATCGTAATATCGTAGCAATAGGGACTAACTTTAACGACAAGAGTGGCAGTGAGTGGCCAACGGTCAATCTGGATTTTTTTAGCTAAATCTGACATTTGAGCTTGAATTTTAGCATTACGTTCTGCTTCTGTTAAGTGGCTTCCATCCCAATACTCTGCCAGGATAGGTTGAGGATCATTGATCAAGTATTGCTGCCATTTACCTTGATTTTGTAGGCAAACCGTCCGAAAAGCTTCATGACGTTGCACCAAAAGATTAGCAGCTTGATTGAAAATATCAAGATTCAAAGACTGATGATAGAGAAAACGAGTATAACCGAACCATTGATAGGGAGGTTCAAAATAGTTGACTAACCAACGTTGTGCCGGTCCAAGGGGGACAAGAGAAGGAGTAGGGGGAGCAGCGGGAGGAGCAAGTAATTCGGCGGCTAATGCTTTACGGTCTAACTTTCCGTTATGATTCTTAGCAAGTTGTGGAAACCAAGCGAATCGTTGAGGAATCATGTAATGGGGGAGTTTTTGTTCTAAATGTGCTTTGAGAACTCGGTTTTTGATTTTATCCCCCGATAAACAAGCAATTAATCGTTTTTGTCCTTCACCGTAATCAATAGCTAAAACGGCGGCCTCGCGGACATTGGGATGAGTGGTTAAGATGCTCTCAATTTCCCCTAATTCAATGCGAAAACCCCGAATTTTGACCATATTATCGATACGTCCATGATATTCCAGCGTACCATCGGGTAATTCCTTGACTAGATCACCTGTCCGATAAATATAGTCACCAGAGACATCAGAAAAAGGATTAGAACAGAACGCTTTAGCGGTTTTTTCAGGATCTTTGAGGTATCCTAACGCTAATTGTACGCCACCAAGCCAAAGTTCTCCCATTTCCCCTTGTTTAACAGGTTGCATCTGATCATCCAACACTTTGAGATAGACATTATCGATCGCTTTTCCGATGGGAATTTGGCTGCTGGTGCGTTCGTCAGGACGTTCTGTAATAATATGGTAAGTCACATCAATGGAGGCTTCTGTCGGTCCATAAAGATTGGCTAAACCTGTCTTTAATCCATAACAATCAAGCCATTTTTGGATAAAAGACATGGGTAAAGCTTCCCCACTAAAGATTAACCAGCGTAAATCAGGAAATGTCCAAGATTCGTTTTCAATCGCACTGATAAATTCCCCAAAGAGGGAGGGAACAAAGTGCATTACATTAATTTTAGTCTTTTTAATCCAGGCAGCAAATTCCCAAGGATTTAAGACTACTTCGCGTTTGACGGGACATATTGTTGCACCTTCCATTAACGTCCAGAAAATTTCCCATACGGAAATATCGAAACAAAAAGAGGTGCGTTGTGCGATGCGATCGCCTGTTTTCAGGGAAAATGTCTTTTGCATCCATTCTAGACGATTCATATAACCGCGATGGTTTAACATTACCCCTTTTGGCCGTCCTGTTGATCCAGACGTATAAAGAATTACCATTAAATCCTCAGGACGATTACAAAGATTTATGGATTCTTTACTGTGTTTTTGCCAGATAGAAGTGGTAATCTGAGTTAAATCATTAATTTTGTTTAATCTTTCTCCTTCATCTAAAAAGAGGACGGTTTGCAAGGGTAAAGGTTCTGTCACACAAGAAATTAACTGTTCACTTACCTGATGTTCGGTAAGTAAAATCTCGATAGTGGCATGATGAAGAATATAACGCAATCTTTCGACGGGATAATCGGGATCTAAGGGTACATAACAGCCACCGGCTTTAAGAATTCCCAAAATACCAATAATCATGCCTGGATTTCGTTCCGTCATAATTCCTACTCTGGTATTGGGGTTAACACCTTGAGTCTGTAAATAAGCAGCAACTTGATTAGAAAGATGGTCTAATTGTTGATAAGTTAGGGGACAAGTCTCATCTAAAACAGCGATCGCATCAGGGGTTAATTGTGCTTGTTTAATAATTTTATAGTAGGGAATTTCGGGGGAAAAAGCCATAAGAATAATCCTCTATTAGATGTTAGGTGGTAGGGGCGCAAGGCTTGCGCCCATTGGTCTTTTAAAAGGTAGCCATTAAGGACTGATAACGAACCTTCGCTGATTGAGGTATAGCCGGACAAAAAAAGTTCAGGATATCATAAATATTTGTGGATTCCTACCTACCGCAGGAATGACATATTTTTCTTCGTCCTAACATTAATTTGTCGGGCTATATTTTACGAATAGCTGTTGACGATTGAAGGTTGAGATGGGGCTAAAATAGCAGCCATTTCTTGCAAGGTACGACAATTTAAAAGGTCTTGGCGATATTGTTTGCCATAAATCCCTTCTAGCTTGGTAACAAGGCGAATGCGTTCTAAAGAATCTAGTCCTAAATCTGCCTCCAAATCATCACTTATTTCGTCTTCTTCAATTGTCCAATGACAAATTTCGGAAGTTATTTGTCGTAGCATTTCTTCAATCTCTGTATTAAGAGAAATAGAGGAAGAATGAGAAATAATAACTTGATCTTGCACGGGTAAATTGGCTAGTTCTTCAATTTGGCTGACATAGGCTGTCATTAATTGATCTATTAGCAATAAGTCAAAGTGATGGTAATCGTAACTTGCAAATAAATGAAGACGATTATTAAAGATTTCTTGCAGAATATCAATTGTTCCAGTTGCGTTCATTCCTCCTGCTTGATAGTCAGTAATTGATAAAGCATCATACTGAGGTTGCAGGTGAGTTTGTCCCGTATAAGGAAGGTATAAATTAGACTTTAAAGCCTCCTGTATTAAAGAAAGACTATGAGGGGGAATTTTACCCTTTTCTAGGGTAATATTGTCTCGAAAAATTGTTCCCATTTGACGAGTTTGCGCCCGATCTAAACCGGTGCCAATATGTTGTTGTACAGTTTGCTGAATTTGGCTTAAAAAGGTCGGCCAATCTTGCTCAGATTGAGGTTTAGCAAAACTTAATGCCAGATTTTGAGCAAAACTACTAACCACACCTGTTGCATCTACTTCGGGGTAAATTCGTCCACTGGTGGGAATCGAAATTCCGATATTTTCAGCTTTTGAATCTATTTGTGACATAGTTTTTAGAAATGCACCTAATAATAGTGCATTCATCGGGACTCGCCATTGACGGGTTTTGTCGATTAATTGAGAGGTAGTTTCTGCTGAAAGTAGATACTTTTGATTGTAAAAGAGAGGAGATTTTTGAGCATTTTTCTGCTGTTTAGGTTGCCAACGATAGGACATTCCAGACACAGCATTATTGTATTCTGCTAAGGCTCGATCTTCCTCAATATCTTGCCAATCGTTCATTAATTGAACCTGTTTTCGATAATCTTCTACAGTCAATGTAGGGGGAAGATTTGGCGTTTCTTTAGCAACTATAGCCCGGTAAATTTCCAAGAATTCCCGCATCATGACATGGTTACTTAACCCATCTGAAATTAAGTGTTCATTCCCTAAAAATAATTGATGAATTTGATCGGATAATTTAAGCACAGAAAATCCATGCAGTGGCCATTGCGTTAAAGACCAGTTATAGTTTAACCAATGATAGATTTCTTCTTCAATTTTCTCCCCTTGTTCATCGGGAGTTAAAGTGGTGAAATCTTTAACAATAATTTCAGGAGGAATGGGGTTTTCTAGCACTTCTAATTGATAGTCTGCAAAGCAGGTGGCATCCTCTGGAATCTGAAATTGCGCCCGTAACATGGGATGTCGATTAATTAACAGTTTCCATGCTTGTTGAGCAATATTTAAGTCAAATTCTCCTGCAATTTTAACCTTAGTAAATAAACTATTAGAATTGAGACTCCAATAACTCATTAACAAGGGAATTTGACTATGGAGAATAGGAACCAGATTCGAGGGTTGTGTTTTCAGGTTTTTGGTTTGTGGTTTAGGGTTAGAGATTTGAGGTTTGGGGGATGAAGTATGAGATTGAAGAATGGTTAATAATTCCTGAAGATTGGAGACTTGCATTAAATGGCGTAGGGAAAAGGTTTCACTAAATTGACTACGTTGCTCTTCAGGAATTAATGATAGTAACCCGTTCATTAATTGGGTCATCATAATAGAATCTAACCCTAAATCTGCTTCTAAGGAAACATTCAAACTCAATTGCTGAGGATTTAAACCCGTAATTTGACTTATTAAAGCAATTAATTGACTTTCTAAGCTTTCAGCCTTGGTTTCGTTTTGTTTTTGGGTTGGGCGCAAGTCTGGCACCCCTACAGTTTCTCTTTCTTGGCTTTGGTGTAAGTCTTGCCCTTCTAAGGTTTCTGTCTCTTGGGTTGGGCGCAAACTAGGCTCCCCTACGGTTAACCAGTAGGGTTGTTTTTGGAAAGCATAAGTAGGTAAAGGAAGACGAAGACGAGCATAATCTTTATCAAAGCCATTCCAATCAATATTAACCCCAGAAACGGCTAATTTTGCCACACTTTGTAATAAAATTTGCCAATCATCCTGTCCTCGTTGTAGGGAAGATAACCACAGATAATCAGGGTTTGCTAAGGTTTTTTGACCCAATCTCGTTAAAATCGGATGAGAGCCGATTTCAATAAATAGATTATAACCTTGGCTGGCTAAGGTTTCTATTGCTGGGGCAAATTGGACGCATTGACGCACTTGTTGACACCAATAGTCCTCTGTTACTGCTTGGCTGATTTCTTCACCTGTGACGGTGGAAATCCAATCTAATTGGGGTGTTTTATAGCTAATTTTAGCAGCGATCACTTTAAATTCTGCTAATATCGGTTGCATCATCCCGGAATGAAAAGCATGAGATACCTGAAGCAGACGCACTTCAATGCTTTGTGATTCTAAATCCGCTTTAATCCGATTAATCGCTTCCTTGTCACCCGAAATAACGATATTTTCCGAACTATTGATAGTGGCAATCTCAACTTGATCCCCATAAGGAGAAATAACAGATTTTACTGTTTCAATAGGGGCAAATATGGCCGCCATTGCGCCTTTTTGGGGTAAAGACTGCATTAAGCGTCCTCTTTCGGCAATTAACTTGATTCCCTCTTCGAGAGAATAAACCCCTGCAACACAAGCGGACACATATTCCCCCACACTATGACCTAAAACCCCATCAGGTTTAATGCCCCAAGACTGCCATAATTTATATAATGCGTATTCAATGGCGAATAGGGCGGGTTGAGTATAAGCAGTTTGGTCTAATAAGCTAGAATCACTGTATAAAACCTCTAATAAGGACTTTTCTAGGTAAGGTTGCAATAAGCGATCGCATTCCTCTAAGGCATGACGAAAGGTGGGTTGAGTTTCATACAGTTGTCGTCCCATGTCTGCATACTGAGAACCTTGTCCTGTAAACAAGAAAGCAATCTTATTTTGACGACTTTTTGCAACTGCTTGGCTGAAAACATTCAAACAAGGTTGTTTTTGCGTAAATGCTGTTAAAGAGTCCTTGGCTTCAAGGGTTGATTTTGCCAAAATTGCCAGACGATGGTTAAATTGTCCTCGTCCCGTGTTGGCACTAAAAGCTAAGTCTGCTAGGTTTAATTGAGGATTTTTCTCTAAATAGTTGACCCATTTTTGCGCTAAATCATCTAAAGCATCGTCGCTTTTCGCTGATAGAGTGAGTAAATGAGCAGGACGATCCACTTCAGAAGGATTAAAGCTTAATTGAGGCGGTTCTTCGATGATAATGTGGGCATTTGTGCCACTTAATCCAAATGCACTAATTCCGGCCCTTCTAGGTTCTTCTGTTCGCTGCCAAGGCAGAGAAGCGGTAGGAATTTTGAGAGCGGTTGCAGCAGCCGCTAAATCAGGATTAAGTTCTTTAAAATGAAGATGGGGGGGAATTTCTTGATTTTTTAGGGATAAAATGACTTTTAATAGGCTGGCCATCCCGGCTGCAATTTCTAGGTGGCCGATATTCGTTTTTACTGAACCCACCATTAAGGGGTTATCAGTGGAACGATCTTTGCATAGTACATTGTTAATCCCCCGTACTTCAATAGGGTCGCCTAACGCTGTTCCTGTCCCGTGTGCTTCTAAATAGCTAATTTGTTCGGGTTTTACTTTTGCATTCTCCAATGCTTGACGAATAACTGCCATTTGCGCTGATCCATTGGGAACCGTTAAACCACTACTGGGGCCATCTTGATTGACCGCCGAGCCTCTAATTACCCCTAAAATGTTGTCTCCATCGCTTATAGCATCAGAAAAGCGTTTTAAGACCACCATTCCACAGCCTTCCCCTCTCACATAGCCATTTGCATCTTTATCAAAGGTTTTACAACGACCATCAGGGGACAAAGCGCGGGTTTTAGAAAGATATAACGTCACCTCCGGGGATAGCATTAAACTAACTCCCCCTGCTAAAGCTAAATTTGACTCTCTATTGCGTAAGCTTTGACAAGCCAGATGTACCGTGACTAAAGAGGTAGAACAGGCGGTATCAATGGCTAAACTGGGTCCTTGTAGCCCTAAAAAATAGGATAAGCGACCTGAAGCGAAACAAAACGCATTTCCTGATCCCGTATAAGCATCAATGGGAATTTGTTGCTTAATTTGCCGTTTTGCGTAATCATCCAAGCCAATGCCCACAAATACGCCTGTTTGCGTCCCTGTCAGCTTCTGAGGTGCAATTCCGGCATTTTCTAACGCTTCCCAACTTACCTCTAATAATAATCGTTGTTGAGGGTCTAGTGCGATCGCCTCCCGGGGAGTCATCCCGAAAAATTGCGGATCAAATTGATCTACCGCGTCAATAAACCCACCATAACGAGCATAAGTTTTGTTAGGAAGATCGGGATTTTCGTCATAATAAGCCTCAGCATCCCATCTTTGGCTAGGAACAGGGACAATTGCTTCTTTTCCCCTTGATAATAGCTCCCAAAACGCCTCTGGACTATTTGCACCCCCCGGAAAACGACACCCCATGCCAATAATAGCGATCGGTTCATTTTTTTGCCGTTCTAAGGCTTCAATCTTGTTACGAGCTTCTTTAAGCGCAATAACTGCTTTTTGTAACGGCGTTAATTCTGTTTTCTGGTGATGAGAACCCATGATGTTAAAATGCTCCTTAGATATTAGGTGTGAGGTGTTAGGTATTCAGATAACTGATAAGTAGGTAGGCACAATTATTTGTAGGATGGGTTAGCGGTAGCGTAACCCATGCGGGCGTTGGGTTTCATGCTTCAACCCAACCTACGTTCATTTTATATTTAATTCCACCCACCTACTTAACTGATAACTGATAACTGTTAAAGTAATGCTTCTAATTCCGCCAATTCTCGCTCCATTAGGGCTTCTGTTTCTACTTCTGACAGCGACTCCAATTCAGCAAGGGCTTGGTGGAGTACTACAACGTCCGTTGACTCGGTTTCCGAAGAAATCTGAGAATTTTCTGAATTATCTTGCCAAGCAAATACTTCTTGGACAAAATACTGCACCACATCACCAATAGTGGGATACTCAAAAGCAAAGGTGGAAGGTAAAGAGACAGAAAATAAGCCTTCTAGACGATGTTTCAGTTCTACGGACATTAAAGAATCCATTCCCATCTCAAAGAACCCTTGATCAGTATCTGGTAAAGTATCTCCGTGAATTCCTAAGACTTGCGCTACTTCTTGCTGTAAACGAGTGGTTAATAGGGTGACTCGTCGGTGAGGAGGGTTTTTTTGGATGGTTTGGGGGAAATTCTCGACCGTTTGCCCAAAATTATCCTGATCTTGCTTGAATAACGCTTCTAAGAAAGCCACCCGTCCTTTTGCTGCAACAATCGTTTTAAACTTAGACCAATCAATCTCTGCTACCATTGTTTGAGTAACATTACCATGGATTAGAGCATCTAAAGTATCCAAGGCTAAATTAGGTTGTAATGGATTGATTCCCAGGCGTTTTAAGCCTTCTTCATAGCCTTGCGTGGCCATTCCCCCTTTAGCCCAAGGTCCCCAGTTAATGCTTAACCCTGTGAGTCCAGACTCTCGACGGTAGTGCATTAAACCATCTAAGAAATGGTTGGCAGCGGCATAGTGAATTTGACCTCGTGATCCGATTAAAGCAGATATGGAAGAGAAACAAACAAAGAAATCTAAGGATAAATCTTGAGAAAGTTGGTGTAAATTCCAGGCTCCTGCTGCTTTAGGATTAAATACGCTCTCAAAACAATGGAAATCCATCTTGTCAATGGTGCGATCGCTTAAAACCCCTGCCGCATGAATAATACCCTGTAAGGGAGGACAATTTTCTTGAATTTGGTGAAAAAGTTGACGGGTTTGTTGATAATCACTGACATCAGCGGCAATTACTTGAATAGTAGCCCCTTTATCCTCTAAAGCTTTGATTTTTACCTGTTTATCCGTTGAATGGTCAGCTAAGGCTCGCCGACTGGTTAAGATTAAATGATTTGCACCTTTTTCAATTAACCAATCTGCTAAACTTAATCCTAAAGAGCCTAAGCCACCAGTAATGAGATAACTGGCTTCTGTCTTCTTAAAATTGATGTTTGAGCTTTTTATTGCTTTATTAGGTACTAAACGGGCAACATATCGTTGATGATCCCGAAAAGCGATGCGATCTTCTCCTAGATTTTCTGTTATTTCAGCAATAATTGCTTGAGACGATGGTTGTTTTTCTTCTAAATCAATCAATCCTCCCCATAAATTAGGATATTCAAGGGCAATGACTTGACCCATTCCCCATAAGGACGTTTGCGCTATTTTAAGCGGTTTAACAGCATCATTCACCGGTTGTGCTTGTTGTGTTATGACCCAAAGTTTAGGGGGTTCTTTAGTTTTAAATTGAGCTAAAGCTTGTGTTAGATACAATAAACTGGCATAAGAACGAGTTTGAGAGGGTTGGGAGTTAATATCGCTGTCTAACCCCCATAAATAGACCACTTTGGTGATTGGTTCAGTTAGATCTTGTAACAACCGTTGAAAATCCTTATCATTATTAGGATTAATTTGATAATGACCTGACACCAACTTCTGATAAGTTTGACCAGAAGACACCAAAATATAAGCATCATTTAGCGTTGTTGCTAAGGCTTTACCAACTCCTTGATTATCATTAAAAATTAACCACCGTTCTCCTTGAGAAGGCTTATTTTTTAAGTTTAAAGGACTGAGTTGCCATTCCACTTGATAACAGTTTTTACTCACATCCTGTAGGATAGGCATTTTGCCTGTTATTGTTGCATCTTCCCCAACCAATAACTGTAATAATTGTGGTAAAAACTGCTTGACTTCAGGTGATAATTGAACACTTTGATTTAACTGTTCCGTTAGTTGTTCAGTTTTGCCTTCAACTAATAAATTAAGTAAACTAGAAGCAGAAGAAACAGACTTAAATTGAGGTTTAGCATCACTTACCCAATAAGATTCATGTTGCCAAGGATAAAGCGGTAACTTAACAAACTGACAATTTTCGGGATATAATTTTTCCCAATTAATCGACTGTCCCCAAGTATAGAGCTTTCCTAAAGAATTTAATAGCGTTCCCCGTTCAGAATGTTCTCGTCTTAGAGAGGGTAAAACAAATCCCTCAGTATCTTGTTCTCGTAAGGTACTTTTAATATATCCCAATAAAACAGGATGGGGGCTGATTTCAACAAAGATAGTATGACGAGATTTAATCATTGCTTCAATCGCAGGGTTAAAACGTACCGTCTGACGCATATTTTGTCCCCAATAAGCGGCATTAAATAATGTCCCCTCTTGTTGATCACCTGTTACGGTTGAGAAAATTGGTATGGTGCTTTTTTGAGGCTGAAGCTCTCCTAATTTTTTCACTAACTTATCCGCAAAAGTAGTCATTTGTTGACTATGAAAAGCATAATTAACAGGGAGTTCTTTGTAGAAAATATGAGGATGGTTTTGGGACAATTCAGCAATTAATTGATCGAGCGATTGAGACTCCCCAGATACAACCGTTGAATAAGGACTATTAATGGCAGCAATTTCTAATTTATTTTCCCAAGCAGCCATTAAATTTTCTACCTCATTAACAGGTAATTCAATCGCAAGCATTTTTCCATTTCCTGTTGCTTGCTGCATCAACTGTCCGCGCTGACAAATCAAATGAATGGCTTCCTCAAGAGTTAGAATTCCCGCAAAATGGGCGGCTGCAACTTCTCCCAAGCTGTGACCAACCACAGATTTAGGATTAATCCCCCAAGATTGCCATAATTTAGCTAATCCAACTTGTAAAGCGAATAAAGCAGGTTGAGAAACTTCTGTTTCTTGTAAACGAGATTGAGCTTCAGACGCATTAAATTCCGCTAATAATGACCAGTTAGCATACTTTTGAATCAAAGTATCACATTGTTTAATAACAGAGCGAAAAACCGGTTCTGTTGCTAATAATTCCCGTCCCATTGCCCACCATTGAGGTCCTTGGCCAGAAAAGACAAAAGCAATGTTGGTTTTACGTTTTGAAGGCTTAGATTGAGTCGATAAATCAATCGTTTCTAACTCTTTTAAACCCTTCAATAATTCTTCAGGAGAATGAACCAGAACTGCCTGACGATGAGCATGATGAGTCCGTCTTAAACTAGCACTATAACAAAGATTCTGGACAAATTCAGCGGTTAAAGCTTGATCTTTCAGGAAATCTTCATAATTTTGAGCTAAATCTTTGACCGCTTCTTGACTATGGGCAGATAAAGGAAGTAAATGAGGGAAAGTTAAGGCAATTGGTTCTTGGTGAGATAAATTAGCTTCTTCCAAGATAAGATGAGCGTTTGTTCCCGAAAATCCAAAAGAACTAATTCCCACCTTGGCGGTTGTTTCCTGTTGTGGCCAGGTAATTAAAGATGATTGAAGCTTAAGGGGTAACTTATCAAAGGGAATATAAGGATTCGGCTTGTTAAAATGCAGACTGGGCGGAATTTGCTTGTTTTTCAGGGAGAGTGCCATCTTAATCACACTGGCAATTCCTGCCGCTGCTTCGAGATGTCCTATATTACTTTTTACCGATCCCACCAAACAAGGATTATCCTTGTCTCGTCCTTCTTCTAACACAGATCCCAAGGCTATCGCTTCGATGGGATCGCCTAAAGATGTTCCAGTCCCGTGCAATTCCACATAATTAAGCTCTTTTGGCTCAATTTCTGCATTTTTCAAGGCTGATCGAACCAAGCTTTCTTGTGCTGGTCCATAAGGAACCGTTAACCCCTTACTGCGTCCATCATGATTAATAGCAGTTCCTCTAATTAACGCATAAATGGAATCATTGTCTGCGATCGCTTGAGCCAACGGTTTGAGAATAATACAACCGACTCCCTCACTTCGCACATATCCATTGGCACTTTCATCAAAGGTTTTGCAACGTCCATCAGGAGACAAGGCTTTCAATTTGCTTAACGCAATATTACCAATAGGGGATAAAATCAGGTTAACCCCTGATGCGATCGCCATTGAAGACTCATCATTCCATAAACTTTGACAAGCGAGATGCACTGCGACCAAAGAGGAAGAACAAGCCGTATCTACCGCTAAACTAGGACCTTTTAAGTTAAAAAGATAGGAAAGACGACCGGCTGCGATATTTGTGCAGTTTCCTGTTAAATCATAGCCTTGGGGATGGTGGCTATATCCTGCATGGATGCGACTATAATCGTTTGTGGCAATTCCCACAAATACACCTGTTTTCGATCCTGCCAATTGTTCCCGTGTTATTCCTGCATCTTCAATGGTTTCCCATGCGACTTCTAGGAGTAAGCGTTGCTGAGGGTCCATTAATACGGCTTCTCTGGGGGAAATTCCGAAAAAATTAGCATCAAACCCATCAACTTGCGATAAAAATCCCCCATAACGAGAATTCATTTTCCCCTGTGTTTCAGGATTCTCATCATAATATTCATTAATATTCCAGCGCTCCTTAGGAATTTCGGTGATTCCATCTTTTCCTTGGGATAATAATTTCCAGAATTCATGAGGATTATTGGCTTGAGGAAAACGACAGCCAATCCCAATAATTGCAATAGGTTTCATAGTTTAGAGACTCCGTAATTAATAAACAGCAATTTACTTAAATAGAGAAACAAAATAATTCCCTTAAATGAGTAGGGTGAGCAAAAATCTTGATAAGTGAATCGTTATGATTTAATTTCACCCCCCCAATTCCGTATGTTTAACTACACATTAACAGGAACTTTCTCAGGTGATTTTGCGACGCTTTCCGTTACCCAAGTATTCAGTTGAGGTCGATAACGATAGTTGGTAAATTCTTGGCGAGTCAGTTCAATTTGACTATTATCAGGAAGGTTACGAGTCAAATATTTATAGACCATTTCCGTAATGGCTGATTGAACTGCACCATTCAGATGTCCCAACAGATAGGAAAGATTTTTGCGATTGAGAAAAGCTGAAAAACCAAATCCTTTCCAGAGGAACTTTACATACCAAACTGCCGTATAAAAACTGGTCGCTTTAATTCCAGCAAAAACATTGCACCGTCGTGGTTCCAGTTTGGTATTTTCGATAAAGTCATCAAAGTGTTTAAGGGTATGATAACCCCAGATTAATTGATCAGTACGATGAGCATCCATAAAACCAATATTTTTATTCTGCTCAACTAATTGGTTAAACTGTTCATAGAGATGATGCCAATATCCTTTAATATCCGCTTGAACTTTTGGCACATAACGGGAAATAAAGCCGGAATCTAAATGCCATTTGCCGACATAAAGGGGAATTTGAATCCCAAACCACCACATATATTCGGCATAAATACGCCAACTCATGATACTAGCATGACCTAATTGTTTATCATGGTGTTCAATGAGATGATTATTGAGTCGAGTATAGGTAAGGTTAAAGTCATTGTAAGCAGCCCGTTTTTCTTCTGTATCCGCTTCTCCTGCAAGTTGAGAACGAATAATTTCCGTGATACTTTCAATCGCAAAAGCGATCATACTTGTTCCCAAAGAGTAAAAGGGATCAAAAATACAAGCAGCATCTCCAACTACATACCAATTATCTTGAGAAAACATCGTTTTGCTAGTATGGGAAACTCTAGGAAGATAATGAAAATCGACATTTTCGCCAGAGGTGACTAAGCTATAAAGTAGATTGTGATTGGCTTTTAGGAAAGCATAAAACTTCTCTTGAGTATTAATTTGATCGTTGGCAATAACACTGCGATGTTGAGCAATTCCAATAGAGATTTCTTGGGAGTCTTTTTCAGTGGGAATCATCCATAACCAATGACCATGACCAAACCAATGATTGGTAGCATAATAATGGCTACAAGTTGCTCCATAAGGGTCATAACCATCATGAAAAATGGTGCGATCTACATTTTTAACCCGTACCCAAGCCGATCCCGTATCAACTCCAAATAAATTATCTGCTCCAAATAGGAGATTATCGGTTTTTTGACCAATAATAAACTTACGTCCTGCGGCATCAATAACGTGCTTTGCTTTGAGAGTTATCTGTTCATTTTCGACTTTAGCGATAACGGTTTTGAGTTCATCTTTTGAGGTTAAATCAACATCTACAACTCGACCTTGATAAAAAGTTGCTCCCATCGCTTTATTCATTTTTAGGAGATCCCGTTCAAATTTTGCCCGGTTCATTTGAAAGGAAGCCAAAGGCGGTTGACGATTATTCCAAATATGATAATAATCATCAGTGGTAGTCGTTTTGTCCTTCTTTTTCGGCCAATGGAAGTTTAGTCCAAATTTGGGAGGATGATTTTCGATCATATACTCATATAGTTCCAATTCTTTGCAGACAAATAGGGTGGCAATTTCCACCATTGATTCGCCAATTTTGAGGTCTTTATTAGTTCTTTCTTCTGGACGAGGATCGATGAGTGCAATTTTAATGTTGGGAACATTTAGAAGTAAGTGTCTTGCTTGACAGACCCCGGCGAAACCTGCTCCCATAATCACAACATCATACTCATTAGTGTTAGTAGCAACCATTGGTGAAATTCTCCTAAAATGTGATGAGGAAGAGAGTGAATAAGAAAGAATACAAGAAAAAGTTAAAGATATAATTCTCCTAGTCGGGTTGCTAATTCAGCAATGGTGGGATAGTTAAAAATGACCACAGGATTTAATTCCTTTCCGAGCCATTTTTCTAAGCGTCCTAATAAAACTAACGCTTTTCGTGAGTCGAGTTCATAATTATCAAAAGGTTCTTCAATATCAATGTCATCAAGGTCAACATCGAGTTGTTGAGCAAACTGATCAACGAGCCAGTTTTGAATGTCTTCAACGGTAGAAGGAGATTGAACAGTTGTCATCATGGGTTAAGTTCCTTTAACGTGAAAAAAGTGTTTTAGCAAACTAAGATTGCTTAACTTATATTCCTAGTTTATTCCTCTATCCATTGATCAGCCATGTTTTATTTTTCGCCAAAACTGGATTTTTTTTATTCCTATTTTTTATGGTCAAGTTTAGTACATTTTTACCATATAAATATAATCGAAAAACCTAGCAGACAATACAAAATATTATCCATTAAATTTCAACTCCTTTTTTCTTACAATAAAAGGTAACAAAGTTAAGTTGCTAGTTACTAGGTAAAAATTATGATAGAGACTCATGTTCTTAACCCATCTGTTACAGAGATTTATTCCACTACTCAACCGATTGAAACCGCTCATAAATCTCCGCAAATGCTCCAAGAATTATTAACTTCAGCCGTTGTACAGCTTGAAACAGAACTGCAAGATAAGCTAGAAAAACTGTTATCTAAACAGGAGTATCAACTGTTGGAAGTTGGTGAGAAGATTAATGCCTTGACACAGGAATTAGAGCAAGCAATTTCTGAATTTCTCCACATTGCCCAACAAGCAAATAAAACCTGTAGCTCTCTCCAGTTTTTAGGTGAATCTGTTCAAAAAAAACCTAATAATTTACCCAATAAAGGAAGCAAAGATACCGTTAGAGTGGTTTATAGTCATGCCGCCAAATTACCGCTTCCTGTGGTAGAAAAATATGGCTTAGGGTTTATCCTAAAAGATAAAATGGTTGATTTATCCCAACTAGGTATTACCCTTTCACTCTCTCGTCAATCTCCTTATCTTTCTGCCATCAAACAGGGATAATTTAAGCACTACTAAGGTGGGCATTGCCCACCTCAATCATGATTATGTAAGGTGTAAAGTTTAAATACTTAGAACCTAAAACCTAAAACTCAGCCATCATTTAAGCTACTTGAGTTTGATATTTTTCTCGCCAACGTTTAGGAGATACTTTATGTAACTGACTAAAGCGACGGGAAAAATAATAGGGGTCAGTAAACCCAACGGTGGCGGCAATTTTGGTAATTGACTCATGGGTTTTCAGTAACAAGGATCGGGCTTCTAGCATTCTTCGTTCCACAATCCAATGAATAATCGTTTTGTCGGTGCGACGCTTAACTAAATTGGTTAAATAAGCAGGAGAATAACCAGCCGCTCCAGCCACATCATTGAGGGTAATCGGTTGACTATAATTTGCCTCAATAAACTCAAAAACGGGTTTTAATTGAGAACTATTAGGGTAGAAAGAAGCCAAAGAATCAAAGAAATTCGGTTGCGGGGTAGAAGAAGGCTGTATCAACGATTGAGGAGCTTGTTTTGAGTTAACAGAAGGATGAATTCTGCAAGCGTAGCCATCTTTTTCAGATTCTAGAAAATTTAAGGAACGAGCTACTATGCTTATATAATCTTGATCTCCATATTTGAGAAGGTTAACCGTAATATCGAGGGATTGATGATCCCCATAATAAGGATGGTGTGTGATCAAACGTCCAAAACCTCGACGTTGAATTAATTTCCAGTATCTAGACCAATCTGAGTTTAAAAAATCTTGAGCAGCTTCTTCTATAGTCAAATTAGATAACTGTTCTCTGGAATATCCCAATAAAGCACAAGCCGCATCATTGTAATGCTTAATCCGTCCTTGGGAATCGATCCACAATACAGATTCAGGGATTTGATTGATTAAATATTGAATAACAGATATGGATTCAGCTATTTCTTGCTGAGGGACGGAATTAAGAAAGTTAGTCGTAGAATGAGAGAAGTTAAGGGAGTTAAGAGGGTTACAGTTTGGAGTTAAAAGCATGAGACTGTTCCTATAATTTTCAAAATAGATAATTTTTTGACAAAAGATGGTTTTCACTCCATCACAGACAAAACTGATTTCCTGATCTTCTTAATTCTTGATAAGGAAATTACAGCACTTGGCTGATCGCTCAAGTACAACTACTAGGGTTGAAGTGCTTATACAGTAAGCCTTTCGGTGATTGCATGGGATGTTCCGTCTCGGAAAGTGTTGTATTGAGCTTGTCTTTGATCTACAAGCGGAGATGCGTCTTTCCGCAAATTTTTAAAACCCACATTCCGCACTTCAAATTATAGTAAGTAGTCATGCAAGGCGTTGCTGATTTGAGATATGAATCTTCTTGGGCGGAATTTCTTAAAACCTAGACCCGAACTAACTTTTGCATCGGTGTCATCAACGCCCTATTTTACGTCCTCTGTAGGTAATGCGCGTGGCGGTGGCTGCCCCAGGACTACCCGCCTGACGGGACAGTATAAGCTGCCCGCGCATTTAAATTGCTTGTTGAGATGAGGCACTCTTGCACTCTTGCACTCTTGCAAGAGGCAAAAGTAAAGGGATTAGGGGAGATTTAGCTAATCTAAGGATAGGCGGTTAAGATGCGTCTTAGCTTACTACTACTTGAGAAAGTGGACTCAAGACGGAACATGGCTGAAAATCCATAACTGTCTCCGGGATTACGTCAGGACGATGGAAGGTCATCTAACGGCGGCGAGCGCGGGAGTTTTAGACAGCCAATCGGTCAAAACCGCCACGATGATTAATCAAGAGGTGGGTTATGATGCGGGGAAACGGATTAAAGGAAGGGCTCTTCGGGACTTGGTATGGTTCGATATGGGGGCATAAATCGACTAAATCCTTATCTGGCAAGAGATTTAATTGATTAGTTCGCTCTAGATCAAAAACAATTGAGAAAAATCGCCAAATGCCCTTGTATATAAGGGTTCCATCTTTTATAACCCCAGTCCATTGCATAACACAAACCGAAGAGCCAAAGGAAGAAAGAGATTCACATTAGTCGATACCTTCGGGCTGTTAATCGCAGTCAAAGTCGTCTTCTGCCAAAGATTCTCCATTTTGCTGAGGACTTTCCTATTTTAAACTAGATATAAGTGGGTGGGTGGAATTAAATATAAGATGAACGTAGGTTGGGTTGAAGCATGAAACCCAACGCCCGATTATGTTACGCTACCGCTAACCCATCCTACAAATAATTGTGCCTCCCTACTTAGATGATGTCTAGATAGATTGAACTTAAAAAAACTTAATCATCAAATCTAAAATTAATCTATCTAAATCTCTAATCTTCAGCAATTTAGAAGTATGCTGATCAGCAAAAACCACAAAAGGTTTTTCATAATCTCTCTATTTTGAATTAGGAAAAAACTCATGTCTATGCGTCATTTTGCTTTATTGCTTGGGCTAACTACCGCTGGAACAGCCACTTTATTAGCTCCCCTTCCCACTCGTGCTGCTAGTTGTGAAACAGGTGATTTATTTGATTTTAGTTCCATCCAATTTATTGCAACTCGGCCTATTGCTTCTAATAACTGTTTGCGGTTATTTGGAAAACGAACAGACCCGACTCCTCAAGGATTTGTGGGCTATGGCGCCGGTCACACTGAAACCGCTTTAAATTCACCCAGAAATCCAGCCCCCTATTATGCTGCGGGGATTGATTTTAGTCCCGAAAATTTGGTTAATCCTTTAGGAGCAACCCGAGCCGCCACATTGTTAAATAATATTACAGGATTTTCTAACTTTGCGACTTTCCTCACCAATAACAGTATTAATGTCGATCGTATTGGGTTTAGTTTTGGTCCTAAAAACGGGGATTTTACCAAGAGTTGGAATTTAGGAAATGATATTAATGGAGAGAACTATTTTTCCTCTCCTACGTCTTCTCTAGAAGAACGCATTTATGCCGCTAATCCTAAGGAAGTGGAAAGCTTTTTATTGTTGGACAACACTAAAATTCTTAGCTTTGGTTATAGCGATATTTATTCATTCTTAGAATATGGCGCAACCACCGCTCCTGATGATGACTCTGAAGCGATTATTAGTGATCCCTTTAGTGTTTCTAAGGTAGCTGGCCTGCTCGGAGAATTTGACGGATTAGCCAATGCTTTCTTAGTCGATGTGGGTTCTAATAAAGTACAATTAGTCAGTGAAGATGCCGCCGTTGTCCCAGATGACGTTTTTATCGATCCCTCAATTGGCCCATTAAATCCCGTGGTTTCTATTCAATTTCCCCTGCAACTGAGAATTGTTTCGACTCCTGAACCTTCTGTTACCCTTGGCTTAATGAGTTTAGGCATTATTGCCGTAGGGTGTCGTTTGAAAAATAAAATTCGGAAAGAATAGGACAGCAGTTGTAGATAAGCTGAGACCCATCCCCGTCTTCACGTTAAATTCTTTAATGAATAGACTTATGCCAGATAACCATCCTATGTCACCTCCTATGTCGGAATATCCCCTAAAAATCACTGCCACCTCTTCTGAACCTCAAAAACAATCAAAACGCCGTTTCCAAGGGGTTCGGCGATGGTATCTTGGGGGACTTTTATTGTTAGGAGTTGGTTATGGGATTGGGTCAATGAGTCAACCAACTCAACCAATCGCCCCTTCGGTTGCCGAAAATGAACATCTTCTCCCCGTTGAAATTGACCGGCTAGTACAGGTCAATGCTTATCAACAGTCTCGAACTTACACTGGGGAAATTGTCGCTCAAAATACCAGTGATTTAGGGTTTGAACGAGGAGGAACAATGACTCAACTGCTGGTGACAGAAGGACAATGGGTGAATCAAGGAACGCCCCTTGCTCGTTTAGATGACCGTCAATTAATCGCCCAAACACAAGACTTATTAGCCCAAAAACAACAGGCTTTAGCACAATTAAAGGAAATGGAGGCGGGTTCTCGTGCTGAAACGATTGCCGCAGCCCAAGCAAATTTGGCTCAAGAAAAAGCTCAACTACAAGAGATGGAAGTGGGACCTCGCACTGAAACCATTGCGGCAGCCCAAGCGCGTTTGAAAACCCTGCAAGCACAATTAGCTTTGGCTCGTAGTAAACGGGAGCGACGACAGAATCTTTATACGCAAGGGGCTATTTCTCTTGAACAGTTTGACGAAGTGGTCACAGATATGGATAGTCAACAGGCAAGGGTTAATGAAGCCCAGAGCCAATTAGATGAGCTATTAGCAGGAACACGCCCTGAAATCTTAACTCAACAGCGAGCAAGGGTTAAACAGGCTCAAAGTCAACTGGATGAGTTGTTAGCAGGGACTCGCAGGGAAGTGATTGAAGCCCAAAAAGCAGCTATTAAACAGCTAGATAGTCGTTTAGCTAGTATTGAACTTGATTTAGAAAAGACCGTTCTTAAAGCCCCTTTTTCGGGCAAAATTCAAAAACGTTATCTCGATCAAGGAACGGCGGTACAAGCGGGTCAAGGGGTGGTGCGTTTGGTACAATTAGACGGCGTTAAAGCCCATATTGGTGTTCCTACGTCCCTGACTTCTGAGATTAAGCTCGGACAATCACAAACCCTAAAAATTGACCAAAAATCTTATTCAGCGACCGTTAAGGCAATTTTACCTGAACTAGATGCTGCTAGTCGTACCGTGACGGTGGTTTTTCAAGTTAAAGGAGCAGGAAGTAGCGGCGAGGCTACCTCACCGCTGCTAACCACTGGACAAATTGTCACCTGGAAATGGCAACAAAACATTAATACTTCGGGTTATTGGCTACCTAGTACCGCTCTTGTTAAGGGAATTCGAGGATTATGGTCGATTTATGTCCTAGGAGATGGGAATGCAGCCCAAGGATTTGTCGTAGAACGTCGGGATGTGGAGGTTTTATACACCGATGGGGAGCGAGTTCTCGTGCGAGGAACATTAGACGGAACCGAAAAAGTGATTACTAATGGCACAAATCGCATTATTTCGGGGCAAAAGGTAAAAATCAGTAAACAGTAAACAGTGAGCAGAACGTAGGTTGGGTTGAAGCATGAAACCCAACGCCCGATTATGTTACGCTACCGCTAACCCATCCGACAAATAATTGTGCCTCCCTACTTAGGGTTTGCTGAATAAATCTAAAAACCTTGTTGGGTAAGACTTTTAGACTTTTGGGAAATCAAAAAGTACCAGATCTGGGAGTGATCGCGGAGAAAATTCCTGGACTTTTTCCCTGAAAATTAGGTAATTGACCACCTGAAAATGGGTAAAACCCTACACCCCACACCCTACACCCCACACCCTGCCCCCAGGAAAAACTTTTTGCCGCAAACCCTACTTATTACTTATTACTTTCTCCCCCGAACTTCATAATTCTCAATTCTTAATTCATCATTCTCCTATGTCTTCCATCTTTTATAAAAACGTCCGATTATTAGTTTTAACTATTTTGGCGATCGCCGTTTGGGGCTTATCTTCCTTTTTCAGTTTACCTCGTATGGAAGATCCCGAATTAACCCCTCGTTTTGCGGTCATTAACACCCAATTTCCAGGCGCAACCCCTGAACGAGTAGAAACGCTAGTTACTGATAAATTAGAACAAGCTTTACTAGAAGTCGAAGAAATTCAAAATATTGATTCTACCTCTCAGCTTGGCTTCTCCAGCATTACCATTGAATTAAATGACCAAATTACCGATGTTGATCCCGTTTGGTCACAAATTCGTGATAAAGTCAATGATGCTGTTTCTCAATTACCATCGGGAACTTCTCTCCCTGAATTTGAAGAATCAAAACCCAAAGCCAACGCCTTAATTGTTGCTTTAACTTGGCAATTATCAAGCCCTCCGAATTATGGCATTTTGAGCCGTTGGGCGCAAGAATTAGAAGATGATTTACGGTTAATTGAAGGAACAGAAAAAGTTGAATTATTTGGCAATCCTACGGAGGAAATTCGAGTTGAAGTTGCTCCCCAACAATTAACCCATTTAGGATTAACCATACAGTCCCTATCTCAACAAATCTTAGAAAGTGATGCCAAAGTTGCTGCCGGCCAATTACGAAGCGAACAAAGTAACTTATTGCTGGAAATTGAAGGAGAATTAGATTCTTTAGACCGTTTAAATCGTTTATCAATTAAATCAGGTTCGTCTAGTCAAGTAGTGCGATTAGGTGATATTGCAAATATTAGTAAAGGAATTGAAGATCCGCCCAGAGAAGTCGCGATGATTAAGGGAAAACGGGCGATCGCAATTACTGCTTTTGTGGAATCTGATAGACGCTTAGATTCTTGGATGACAGTCGCCAAGGCTAAGTTAGAAAGATTTGAAAAAAACCTTCCTCAAGGAATTGGCCTACACATTATCTTTAATCAAAGTCGTTATGTGCAGCAACAACTGGACTCGGTTTTATCAAACCTGATCATGGGGGCTGTCTTAGTTTTTGGGATCACCTTTGTGATCATGGGCTGGAAATCATCTTTAATCGTGGGAACATCCCTTCCTTTATCAGTTTTGATGGTTTTTGGCAGTATGAAGGTGTTAGGCATTCCCCTACATCAAATTTCGGTGACAGGGTTAATTATCGCTTTGGGATTATTAATTGATAATGCGATTATTGTGGTTGATGAGGTGCAAATGGCTTTAAAAGAAGAAGAAGGTATATCACCGCTCAAAGCCGTTGCTACTACCGTACATCATATTTTTATTCCCTTACTCGCTTCTACCTTTACCAGTGTTATCGCTTTTTTGCCCATTGCTACCGCTTCAGGAGCAACTGGAGAATTTACGGGAACGATTGGAGTAACCGTAATTTTAGCCCTAATTAGCTCGTTTATTCTATCTGTCACCGTGATTCCTGCCTTAGCGGGAAGATTACATCATTGGCAACCAACCCCCACAAATGGATATTGGTGGCAAAGCGGATTTACCCATTCTCGTTTAACCTATCTTTATAAGTGGAGTTTAGATCGCACTTTTCAACGTCCCTTATTAGCGATCGCCCTTATTCTTATTCTTCCCTTATGGGGTTTTATGAGCTTTCCTACCCTACAACAACAGTTTTTTCCCCCCACCGATCGCGAACAATTTCATTTAACCTTTGAATTACCCATCAGTGCGTCTTTACCCGAAACCCAGTCTCAAGTGATGCAAGCCCGAAAGTTAATCTTACAGCATCCTGAAATTCAAGACGTTCAATGGTTTATTGGGAAAAGTGCGCCCTCTTTTTACTACAATGTCTTACAAAATCGAGAACAATCTCCTAATTATGCTCAAGGAATTGTTCAACTTCAGAAAAACGTCAAGTCGGGTGCGTTAATTCGCACCTTACAGCAAGAATTAGATCAAGCCTTTCCCCAAGCGCAAATTATTGTCCGACAATTAGAACAGGGTCCTCCTTTTGATGCACCGATTGAATTACGCTTATATGGGTCAGATTTAGCCCAATTACAGGCTTTAGGCGATCAAGTTCGCGCCGAATTAGCTAAAACCCCTGATATTATCCATACTCGCGCCACTTTAAGCGAAAGTTTGCCCAAATTAGCTGTCAATCTTAATGAAGAAAAGCTACGTTTAGCAGGGTTAGATAAAAGAGCCGTTGCTCGTCAATTAGACACCAGTTTAGAGGGAACAGTCGGAGGCTCGATTTTAGAAGGAACAAAAGAACTACCTGTGAGAGTTCGGACTTCTAATAGTCAACGGAGCAATCTAGCTGAAATTAGCTCATTAAACCTCTTATCTTCAGGAAATTCTGCAACTTCATCGACAATTGTTCCCTTATCAGCGGTGGGAAATGTGGAAATTGTCCCCGATATTGTTGCTATTTCACGTCGTAATGGCCAAAGGATGAATACCATACAGGGTTTTATTCCGGCTGGTGTATTACCGGAACAAGTACTCTCTGAGTTTGAAAAACGATTAGAAATGAGTAATTTTCAGTTACCCTATGGTTATTCATGGGATTTTGGCGGAGAACAAGGAGAACGTCAGGATGCTTTAAGTAATTTGATTGCAACTCTTGGGGTTTTAGCGATCGTTATGGTGGCCAGTTTAGTCCTCACTTTTAATTCTTTCCGTATGGCAAGTATTATTATTCTTGTTGCGATTTTATCCTTAGGACTAGGCTTAGGATCATTGGCCTTGTTTAATTATCCTTTTGGGTTTACAGCGATTTTAGGGATCATTGGACTGTTAGGAATCTGTGTTAATGATTCAATCGTAATTCTTGACGCTTTGCGTCATGATGCTCAAGCCAGCCTTGGTTCACGTCGAGCAACTCGAAATGTGGTTATGCGAGCTACTCGTCATGTGGTAGCAACCACCTTAACCACGATTATCGGGTTTATCCCTTTATTATTTGATCCCAGTGGTTTTTGGCCACCTCTTGCGATTAGTATTGTTGGTGGGTTAGGTGGCGCCACTTTAATAGCGTTATATTTTGTTCCTTCCGTATATGTACTCTTATGTCGTAAAAATCTTGCACAGAGTGCTAAACCGCAGTAACGGTATGATTATCGCAGTCATCGAAAATTTGGGTCTGAAACCCCGTCGTTCTACGACGGCTTTACTGTTAAATATTAGAACATTTACGAAATATATGCTAGAATGTGAGACATGGAAAAAGCCTATTCGTTTCGATTTTACCCCACACCCGAACAAGAGTCGCTATTGCGGCGCACTTTGGGCTGTGTAAGATTGGTTTACAATAAAGGCTCTTCGGTTTGTGTTATGCAATGGACGGGGGTTATAAGGGATGGAACCCTTATAGAGAAAGGCATTTAGCGATTTTTGTCAATTGTTTTTTATCTAGAGCGAACTAATCAATTAAGTCTCTTGCCAGATAAGGAT
>NZ_JAPZQM010000544.1:0-43561 GCF_027530565.1 Microcystis sp. LE19-10.1B
ATGAAATCTTAGCCCGACTTAAAGAAATTTTTGTGTCAACGCTCACGAAATGGGACAGCACATTACTTGATTTCAACGGTGAATCGGATTACGTTCACCTGATTATCGATGACAAACCTGACATTGCTTTATCCAAACTAATCGCTAACCTTAAAACAGTTAGTAGTCGCTTAATTAGAAAAGAATTTCTGGATTTGGCGGCAAAGTATTTCGACAATAAACCTTATTTTTGGACGGGAGGTTATTTCGTGGCTAGTTGTGGCGGCGTTACCATCGAACAACTAAAAAAATACGTCGAGAACCAAAACTCCCCAAAAGTGGAAACGCTACCGCGTTAGTTTCATTCCGGTGGCGATTTATCTCCCGTTAACCGCTACGCGGTTTAACGGGAGTCCTCTCGCTCCATTGAGATAGAGCTTCTAGGATAAAAAACCATTGAAAAGACGTGATCAACGGTTTTTTTGAGCTTAAAGCTTATCCCTATATGGGTTTAAAGCTATTTTTGTTCTAGGTTTTGTTGAGGTTCCACTAAGAGGGATGTCTAATTATATCAATTCTCCAAAATCCGGCTACAAGAGTTCGATCCCCCTGCCTTCGTCTCCCTTAAAATGGGAAAAAGGGGAAATGGGAACTTAAATTCGATAATTCGATCTGTAGTTTTGATGGGTGAGAATTGGTATTAATTAACTTTTACCCAAATACTGCGGAAATATTTTTCGGGACTATTTTTATCGATAATATCTTTACAGGGAGTATTACCAACTCGCTCGATTGTACCATCATCGCTTAAAATCTGAAAGCGATCTGGGAAATGGGGATAAAACAACAAAGCTTCTGGACGAAAACCGTCAGGGAATTGCAGTGATTCTATCTTTTCCGGTGCATCTTCTTTTTTTCCTGACCAAGTATAGAAAACAAATTGATCGCCTCCATGAAATTCTCCGGCAATAATTAAATATACTTCTAAAGCTGGCCAAAATTCAATGCTACGAATTCCTAATCCTCCCAAATCTAACAGGATAGGATCACCAAAATCAGACCGAGCATTGCTGGAATTATTAACTAAACTGTAAGGATTTTTTAGAGTTAATAAAAGAGCTTTATCGTTGGGGACAGGATTACGAAAACCGATTAAGATATTTCCGTCTGGAGTTGCCGTTAAACCTTCAATATTTAATCCACCTTTAGCTTTGGGAGCTTTGGTTTCTGCTGTTTTGAAATCAAATATTTCAGCCAATTGAGAGTCTTCGATAATATCGCGCAAGACTAACTGAGTATAAGACTCACCCACTTGAACTATACTAGAGCCGTCATCGGTAATTTTACTAGCAAAAAATTGATGACGAGGGAGTTTTCGTTCAGCATTTTTATTGCGGCCATGGGAAGTAATCCAATAGATTATGTCATTGAGTACAGTTACCCCCTCCAAGTCGATTTCTTTATTTTTAGGATTGTTTTTCAGCCAACCATTAATGTCAATTGTTTCCAGTGCTTTTCCCGACTCTTGAGAGGAATAAATCCAGAGAATATTACCTAATTCTGGATCCGCCTCATCATTACCAACAACAAATTTATTTTCTCCTAAAGCAGTGGCTGCAGAAGCATCACAAATTCCTTGATGTTTGATTTCTTGGATAATAGAAAAGTTGAGAGATTGCATGATTGTATTCTCCTTGTTAATGAGAAAAGTGAGGAAAATTATAGGCAATAAAAGACAAAAAGACAAGAAATCACCAGAAATAATCTAATAAAGAACTGGTTTGAATAACTAATTTCTCCTAAGTTCAAAAGTTTGTCGCGTGTCATAATTTATGTTAGTCCCTCCAAGACCCGATGATTCCTCCCATTGACCTAACGTCAAGGCAAAAGGTTTTGAGATCAAAGATTGGTTAGTTGGGGAAATAATTGGGGAACACTTTAACTCATTCAATAATAACTATAGATAGGCAAAAAATACTTAAATGTAACAAAAAAATACATAAGTGGGGAGGTGTAATTAAATATCAGACTTATCGAGGTTGAATTGAGCCACGAACCCCACAACTGGCATAGGTGATCAACTAAAGATGAAGTGTAATACTAAATCCGGTTATTAAAGAATGATTATTTATTCCCCCTTTTGCCTATTGCAAGAGTGCATGAGTGCCTGTCCTCATAAGTAGCCTATGCTCAACGGATTTAGTGTAACCTAATTTGGTATCGACGACCGACTCCCCAAAACCAAAAATTCGTACCTCACCATTAAGATAACTGCTATAAAAACGCGGATATCACTGCCAATAGAGTTCGGTTTTACCGTTATGGGATGAGCATTAACGGGGGTAATATTCTAGGTAAGGAATTTGTATCTAGTCAGTGATGAAGACGATGTTAAAGGGGTCTTTACCGAAATTAAGCGATATTTTCCCGCCGACTGACCATCAGGACCGGGAAACTTTCACCCCCAATGCTTTTTATCCTAATTTATCGGAATGGCTCAAGCGAGCGCAACTGAAAGCGGAAAGTGAATGGTTCGCAGCGATCGCCGCTTTAGAAAATATCTTATTACAAAACCAAAATAATGCTGCCGCCGGTCGGGGTTTAATTCTCTCCGGTCCGACGGCTTTAGTTAGAGAAAGCAAGGCTTTAACGGGTTTTGAATTTGGTGTTTTTACTGTTAAAGCTTTAAAACATTTACAATGGCCGGGTTTTCAATTGCCTTCTCAGGAAAAATCCGCCGCCGATGTTTCCCCGACGGAGATTCATGAATTGCCTCTCTTGCCAACGGATCCGATTGCTAATGAAAGATTTTGTCTGGTTTTTAGCGAAAGTTTCGCTCTTTTGCTGGTTTTAGGCGAGGATCAGTGGGGTTTGTCCTCTTTTCAATTTTCCTTTGATCCCGTCCTCACTCAGCAAGCCTGGCAGCAGTTGCGGCAACGATTAGTTAATCTGCGTTATCCGCAAATCGGGACTTTAGAGGCAATTATCGAGGCTAATGGCAGTCCCTCGCCAGATTATCGTCTAGTTAGCCAATTTAGTCGCCAATTACTGCAAAATTTACCCAACCAGCCTAATTTAGACCTGAAAAAAACGAAATCGCCTATCAATGCCGAAATCACTCCGCCAAAGGAAGATAATTCTAATTTAGAATCGGGTTGTGATTTGGAATTATTGCGCGCTTTAACCCACGAAATTCGCACCCCTTTAACCACCATTCGCACCATTACCCGATTATTATTAAAACGGGCAAAAGTAACGGAAGATGTGCAGAAATATTTAGAAACAATCGATTTAGAATGTAGTGAACAAATTCAGCGCATGGAATTAATTTTCCGAGCCGCAGAATTGGGTATTAATCCTCTGGGGGATAAACCGATTCAATTAATTCCAATTGCTCTAGAAAAAGTCTTTCAAGATAGTATTCCCCGGTGGCAAAAACAAGCTAAAAGGCGCAATGTCAATTTAGAAGTTAATGTACCGAAAAAATTGCCTTCGGTAATTAGTGATCCGAATTTATTGGATCAAATGTTAAATGGAGTCGTGGAAAAATGTACTCGCAGTATGGCTAGTGGTGGCCTGTTGCAAGTACATATATCAACGGCAGGAAATCAATTAAAAATGCAGTTTCAAACTCAAATAAAATCACCTAATCTTACCCTCAAAGCTTTGGGAAAAGTCCTAATGTTTCAACCAGAAACCGGTAGTTTAAGTCTGAATATGAAGGTGACTAAAAACCTTTTTCAAGCTTTGGGAGGTAAATTGATTGTGCGTGAAAAACCCGAAGAAGGTGAGATTTTAACCATTTTCTTGCCCCTCGGACGCATTAAATAAGTTGTGATTATTCTCAATTTTTCATCTTGTAAAATAGGCAAAATTGCCAAGAGGATGCTATACTAGGGCAACAAATATTATTGATAGTTGCCATGGAAAAAACTGTTTTAATTTTAGGTGGCACTGGTCGCATTGGTCAAAGTGTAGCCCTAGATATTATTAATCATACTGCAGCTAAAATTATTATCACAGGACGCAAGGAAAAAGCCATTAAATTACTGCCAAGAATGCAGTTTTTGGCTTTAGATTTAGAAGAAATAGACAAGCTTAGACAGGCAATTAAAAATAGTGATTTAGTCGTTCATTGTGCCGGTCCCTTTCATTATCGCGATGGCAGGGTAGTAAAAATTTGCATCGAAGAAAAAGTCAATTATATTGATGTTAGTGATCATCGTTCTTTTTATCAAAAGTTAATCCCCTATCGAGAATTAGCGATAAAAGCGGGAATAACTGCCGTGGTTAATACGGGAATTTTTCCCGGTATTTCTAATAGTATAGTGCGAGAGGGAGTCGAACAGTTAGATAGGGTAGAAACGATCCGTTTAAATTATGCCGTAGCCGGTTCCGGAGGTGCGGGATTAACTGTGATGCGGACTACTTTTCTCGGCTTAAAAAAGCCTTTTTTAGCTTGGATTGAGGGACAATGGCAAGAGATTAAACCCTATACTGCTAGAGAAGTAATTGACTTTCCCGCTCCTTTGGGTAAAACTGGTGTTTATTGGTTTGATATGCCAGAAACCTATACTTTTGCTGAATCTTTTCAAGTGCAAAATGTGATCACAAAATTTGGTTCTATTCCCGATTTTTATAATCATTTAACTTGGATTACTGCCCATATTTTTCCCGATGCTTGGGTAGAAAGTTCTCGGGGAATTGAGTTTTTTTCCCAAGTTAGTTATCGCATGACAGAAGTAACCGATAAATTTTCGGGAATTGGGGTAGCAATGTTAGCCAAAGTGGCCGGATGGCAAGGGCAGCAAAAAGCAGTTTATCAAGCAACTATGCTTCACGAGAACACTGCCCAAGCAGCCGGCTGGGGAACTGGCAGCGTGGCAGAATTAATCTTAGCGGCAAAACTCCAAAAAGCCGGGATTTATCCCGTGGAACAGGTGTTATCCACAGAACTATTCCATGCTACGATGAAAAAAAGAGGTATTAAACTCGATCGCTCCTGTACAATTGTGGCTTAGAAGATGAAAAAAATCTGGCGTTACCTAGGACTGTTTTGTTTAGTTTTGTTACTGACTTTATCCCCCATCTTCATGATAGCAGCCCAGAATAATCCTGCTAAACAAGGACAGGAAACACCCCTGGAAACTTTGGGAGAAGTTTTTCCCGTCATGCTTGATAATCAAGAACTTTTTACGATTCGGCAGGGAATAGGTTCTTTTTCAGCGCAAGAAAGAGCGAAATCGATTACAGACAGAATTGAAAAAATTGCCGATGACGATGCTCTTTCTCCTGAAGATTTAACTATAAAAATTGATCCTGAAGACAAAAACCCTTCGATTATTTTGGGAGATACGGTTATTGCTACTATTACTTCTAGAGATGCCAAATTACACGCGGTCAGTCAAGAAGTATTGGCCGAACGAGCTTTGGCAAAGATGAAAGCAGCCATTGTCCGTTATCGTCAAGAACGTCAACCAGATAACCTCTTCAAAGATGCAGTTTTGACGGTAAGTGCTACCTTGGCCACGGTCTTAATTTTCTGGGTAATAATTTTTATATCTTCGCGGGTTTTTCCCCAGATTCAGAGATTAATCACCTCCCTAGTTCCTGGGGTCGTATTCCAAAATTTTGAGATTATTAGTTCCCAGACAATAGGAATTTTTTCCCTAAGAGTTTTGCAATTTATCCGAACTCTAATTATTTTAACTATTCTCTATTTTTATTTAACTTTTGTCCTTCGTCTTTTTCCCTGGACTAGAAAATTTGGTGATGGTTTTCTGCAATACTTTTTTAGTGCTTTAGAAGTTGTTTCCCAAGAGATAGCAAAATATTTACCCAGTATTTTTATTATACTGATAATTGTTTTTATAACTCACTATCTGTTGAGAGCAATTAAACCATTTTTCACTGGATTGGAAAGAGAAAATTTAGTAATTAATGGTTTCTATCCCGATTGGGCAAAACCAACCTATAATCTACTGTCACTGCTGATAATTGCCTTAGCTATAGTCATCGCTTTTCCCTATCTACCCGGATTTAATTCTCCTGCTTTTCAGGGGGTGTCGGTATTTTTAGGGGTACTATTTTCCTTGGGTTCCACCTCTGCTATCGCTAACGTGGTGGGGGGAATTATCCTCATCTATACCCGCTCTTTTCAACTAGGAGATAAAATTTCTATTGGTGATGTTATTGGAGATGTGATTGAAAAAGGATTATTAGTCACCCGTATTCGCACACCAGCTAATAGAATTATCACGATTCCTAATTCATCGCTGTTAAACACCAATGTGATTAACTTTAGCGTCTCTCAACGGGAATTCAAACAGCCTTTAATTTTGCAAACCACGGTCACTCTTGGTTATGATTTACCTTGGCGTAAAGTTCACACAACCCTGAAAGAAGCAGCCCTAGCAACTAAATTTATTGTCTCAGAACCTGCTCCTTTTGTCTTGCAAACCAGTCTCGATGATTTTTATGTCAGCTATCAGCTAAATGCCTACACTGATCATCCTAGCAAAATGGTGTATATTTATTCTGAATTACATCAAAATATTCAGGATAAATGTAACGAAGTCGGTATCGAAATTATGTCTCCTCACTACAAGGCTCTCCGGGATGGCAATCACAGCACTATTCCTGAAAATTATCTGCCGGAAGATTATCAAAGTCCGGCTTTTGGTATTCAGTCAAATCCTCAGAAGTAATAATTTTCCTAATAGCTTTAATCGCTTTTGTCAAGCCCTTTTGAGTTATTGTTGATAATTCTTCACCAAATTCACAATTAATAGCAGGAATAAATATTCCCCAGGCCCTGGGAGTTTGTTGATAAATTGCTTGAGTTAATGCTAATAAAGAAGCGGGACTTTCTGCATGACCGAAATTATTCCATTCGGTAACTGCCGCTAATTTTTCTATCCGGATATCGGTTTGACTAGATAATACCGCATCAACAAAAATAACTAGAGAAGCATCAGCTATATCGGCTGCTAACTCAGGAGTCAATTGATGGGTAGCGATGACTTGCACATTAGGCAAATTCTCCTCGGCAATAATTTCGGCTATTCTCACTCCCACTCCGTCATCATTTCTTAAAGTATTACCGTAACCGATGAGCAGTATTTTAAAATTATTCATGGTTATAGCAGTTATCTTAATGATGAGGTACAAAGTGTAATTAAATATAAGATGAACGTAGGTTGGGTTGAAGCGTGAAACCCAACGCCCGCTCATGTTACGCTACCGCTAACCCATCCTACAAATAATTGTGCCTCCCTACTTATAAAAATCTTCGAGATGTTGTTTTAGTTGCCGAATTGCCATACTACTATTGCGATTGTCGGCAATTTCTCCACAGAAAGAAACTAAATTTTGTAGGTTAAAGTTAGGAAAATATTGACTTTGATGGCGAGGGATATACTCTTGATTCTCTAGCCAATAAATATAGAGATTTTTCTGACGATACAACCAAATTTCAGGCACTTGATAAGGCAGATAATCATCCACATTCGAGTAACTGGTGACATCAATTTCTAATACTAAATCGGGGGGAGGATCATTTACCCAGTCAATTCTGGCTTTCCCTGCTATAGCCGGCCAATGGTCAATATAAAAACTATAATCTGGTTCAATACCACTTGTTTCTGGTAATTCCATGGTTACGGGAGTAAAAGCCTCGTACTCACGCCCCAGATAATCCAATAAGGTGATGATAATATTAGCAATTAAATGGGCATCCCGCCCATGCTTGGGAAGTGGAGACATAAGCAAGACTTCTCCATTGTGATATTTGATTTTAGGTCGAGAATTGTCGCCCCTTTGCCGAGACAAAGTTTGATAATCTAGCCAAGTGGCAGGTAATCTCACTAAGGATCCCGCTGGTAGATCGATTTTATCTGGTGAAACTAAGGCAAACATGGCGCAAGGTTCCAGGTAAATGATGAGAAACGCTGTAAAATAAGTATAGGATATCTTCGATGCTCTCGATACCCAGCTTAACCTAATCGATAAATTAACTGAGTCTGGTAAGAAAACTTAAGCCTTGATAGTAGTTTCTTGATGAGCCAAAAATTATGCTATCGACTAACACAGTTTCCCCCCATATTATTCCCCCTCTCGAAAATGGCGATAGATTAACCCGTCCCGAATTCGAGCGCCGTTATCAAGCAATGACACAGCTAAAAAAAGCTGAATTAATCGCAGGAGTTGTTTATATGGCATCCCCCGTCCGCATCAAAAATCATGGCAATCCTCACGCTCGTATTATCACTTGGTTAGGATACTATTGGTCTGTTACACCGGGGGTAGAATTAGCAGATAATACTACTGTGCGACTGGATGGGGATAATGAACCACAACCGGATGCTTTATTAAGAATAGAAACCGGTGGACAATCAAGCATTACCGAGGATGGTTATCTGGAAGGCGCGCCGGAATTAATCGTGGAAATTGCTGCTTCTACCGCTTCCTACGATTTACACGAAAAACTCAAAGTTTATCGTCGCCATGGAGTGCAAGAGTATATTATCTGGCGAGTAGATGACCAAGAATTGGATTGGTTTCGCTTAACTGATGGGGAATATTTGCCCCTAGAATCAAATCAAGATAAGATATTTTGCTCCCAAGTCTTCCCTGGATTATGGCTGGATAAAAATGCTTTATTATCGGGTAATTTAGCCGAAGTTTTAGAGGTGTTAAAGCAAGGAATAGCTAGTCAAGAATATCAAATATTTCGAGAAAATTTGCTCAATGCTAATTCCATCTAGCGAGGGAAAAATTTCAACTATCGGTAAACATTATGAGCTTATCTACTTCGATAATTTCCCCTGTATCTATTCCCCCTCTCGAAAATGGGGATAGATTAACTCGTCCCGAATTCGAGCGCCGTTATCAAGCAATGACACAGCTAAAAAAAGCTGAATTAATCGCAGGAGTTGTTTATATGGCAGCCGCGGTGAGAGCCAAAAACCACGGTAAACCCCACGCTAATATTATCGGTTGGTTAACTGCCTACGAAGTGGCGACACCGGGAGTAGAAACACTGGATAATACTACTGTGCGACTGGATGGGGATAGTCAACCACAACCAGATGCTTTATTAAGAATAGAAACCGGTGGACAATCAAGCATTAGTGAAGATGATTATGTAGAAGGCGCGCCGGAATTAATCGTAGAAATTGCCGCTTCTACTGCTTCCTACGATTTACACGAAAAACTCAAAGTTTATCGTCGCCAGGGAGTGCAAGAGTATATTATCTGGCGAGTTTATGATGTTCAATTGGATTGGTTTCGCTTAACTGATGGGGAATATTTGCCCCTAGAATCTAATCAAAATAACATCTTTTGCTCCCAAGTATTCCCTGGATTATGGCTGGATAAAAATGCTTTATTATCGGGTAATTTAGCCGAAGTTTTGGCAATGTTACAGCAAGGAATAGTTAGTCAAGAACACCAAGATTTTTGTCAAACTTTGGCTAATAAATAACCCAGATAAACTTGATTTTTTTCTGAGAACGTAGGTTGGGTTGAAGCAGGAAACCCAACGCTAATAAATAACCCAGATAAACTTAATTTTTTTCTTAGTTGCCTAGGGATAGACCAGAAAGATTAGCAGATTTTTCTTGCCAATCTTGACCGATTTTAATCGTCACATCAGAAGCGAGATTCCCCGTACTTTCCACCAAAACTTCCCCGACGCCAAGGCTATTATGCAGGGCAGCAGCGAGGGAATTATCCCCTTTTTGAGCAATAATTTTGGTAGTTTCTAGAATTGGCGATGAAGACTTAGAGACAAAAACATTTTCATAACCCAATGAGCGCAGATAGCTGACTAGAGTTTGCACCGCTTCTGGATTATCGATGCTATCCTCCACAGCTATGCGAGTCGTTCGCATGGTTTCCTCAATGTCAGCCATAAAAAAGCCGTGGTTAAAATGTTGAGCCACTAGCTCTTGAATTTTACTTTGATTGGGTAGCCAATAACTGATCCCTTGCCGACCATCACCATTAAAGTCTCCGGGTAGTAGTAGCATTTGCACATCAGTGCGCTGAGTTTTGGAGGCAAAGCCAGCTAGGGCGAGTAACTCCTCTAAACTGAGATTAGTATCGATATTATTGCGGATAACCTCGATAATATCGGGAATTTTCAATAAAGTTGCTGGTTTTAGGGTTTGTTCCACTAAAGACCGCATTAATTGCTGTTGTCGTTGGATACGACCGATATCGCCGTTAGCATCGTGACGAAAACGGGCAAACTGGAGGAATTTCTCGCCGTTGAGGTGTTGTTCCCCTTTTTTCAGGTCAATGTAGAGGTGTTGACTAAAATCTTGATACTTCATGTCTTTGGGAACATATACCGTCACCCCCCCCAAAGCATCAATTAATTTTTCCACACCCTGCACATTAATGCGAATATAGCGATCGATAGCCACTCCGTCCAAAAGATGACTAACCGTTTCCGCCGTTAAAGCAGGTCCACCGAGGGCGTTAGCTTCATTGATTTTTTTCTCCCCGTAACCCTCGATATCGGTGCGGGTATCCCGGGGGATGGAAAGCATGGTTAACTTCTGTCTTTGGGGGTCAAAACGCAGTAACAGCATGGTATCGGTTAAACCATCCAAGGAATTAACCGGGGCATGATAACCCAGATCTGGGGTTTGTGCCTCCTTGACATCGGATGTCAACACTTTCGCGCCAACTACCAGAATATTAACGGGACGGTTGAGGGCGGGAAGTTGCAGATTTTGATAGGATATGGCCTGCTGATTGTTAAAAGCGGCGGCTTCTTCGGGACTAAGAGCAGCTTGTCGCAAGGGTGTGGAGGAGAGAGACACGGCCAACATAGCACCCGCCGTAGCGGAAACTAGGGCGCAGCCGGTTAAGCCTAGGGCTGTCAGGAACCATGTACTGGATAATCGCCGCTTTTTAACAGGTTTAGCCGCTAATTTCCCTGATTTTCCGCTTTTAAGTCTTGATTTTGTCTTATTAACCACAAATTGCCTCACACGGTCACTAAATATCTCCCTAAAACCATATTTAAAGAGATAAACTATTTGTTTTCTCAGATACCCGGAAAAGATTATTAAACTAATTGGGTTTTTTAGAGAGTTAGCAGATAATATAGCAGAATTTTTCCTTATCGTTGTTCTCCATCGCAATTTTGTCGAAATATCTATACTAGGGGTTGCTGGTGGGGAAGTGGGGTGTGGGGTGTGGGGTGTGGGGAGAAGGGAGAATAAATAAAAATAATCTCCTGACGACCGGCTCCTGACTCCTGAATCCTGACTCCTGAATCCTGTCTCCTATCTCCTCATTGGCTGATTTTTTTGTGCAGAAATAACTTTTGTGGTCGATTAAATAACCAATTGATCAACCAACCGTCGGTTTTTTGCAGACGATAACCGCTACTTAAGTACAGTGACTGGGCCGCTAGATTATTATCGAGAACATGGAGGGAAAGTTCCTCAAAACCCCATTCTCTAGCGATCTGATCACACTTGAGCAGCAATCTCCGGGCCAGACCGGCACGCCGGCGATCGGGACTAACGGCTAAATTAGAGATATAAGGAATGGGAACAGCTAAAAAAGAACTGGATTTTAAGCCGATTTCCGCCGTAGCAACAATAATTTCCTGAGGACCCGTGACGGTGACGCTGGTGTGACTGACTACCAGACAGTGATAGTAAGGGGTATCGGCGCGCAATCGTCCCCGTAAGTCCTCGTAAATGCCTAATTTAAAGATAGGACGCAGAAAAGACCAATAATTGGCCGTGGGGAAAAAACTATCGGTGAGAATTTCCGCCAAGCTTTTGAGATCTTGGCTTTGGGCCAAACGCACCTCGACGGCAATGGTGGCATTGTCACCGGTCGCTTCCGAGTCGGAGGGATTAGACAATAGGTATGAGATAAAACAGGAGTCCACTTTAATCACAGGAGTCGGCAGGGAAGGTGGGGATGGCAGTCCTTATCTGGGAAAGGTAAATAGGGGTAGGAGCTAGTTGGGAGAATCAAGCATCTATCTTAAGGAGAATACCGCAATTTTTCAAGACTACTGAATCAAAATCTCATCCATTCTACTGCCTATAGCCCCAGTTGGGGGAAAGACCGCTATTTTTCGGGAATTTTTTTTGATCGCCGGGCCATGGTTAAGATGGGACGATGCCGGTCAGAACTAATTTCTTTCTTTTTGGGTCAATTAACTATATTCTTTAATCTAATCTATCCTCCTATCCCCTCCATGATCAAAGAAATTTCCGCTTATTTGCAAGTGTTCCGCAGTCAAAAAATGGCGGCTTTGTTATTCTTAGGTTTCGCTTCTGGATTGCCCTTGTTGCTCACCAGTCGCACCCTGCAAGCTTGGATGACCACCGAAGGAGTTGATCTGAAATCGATCGGTTTATTTAGTTTAGTCGCTCTCCCCTACTCTCTCAAATTTCTTTGGTCTCCCTTACTCGATCGCTATGTTCCCCCGCTGCTTGGTCGTCGTCGCGGTTGGATTTTAATCGCTCAAATTTGTTTAACTTTAGCGATTGCAGCCATGGCTTTTCAACAACCGCAACGATCTTTAGAATTATTGGCAATTAATGCTTTACTGATTGCTTTTTTTAGTGCCAGCCAAGATATTGCCTACGATGCCTATCGCACAGATATTTTAGAAAAATGGGAGATGGGGGCTGGGGTAGCGATCGGGGTTTTAGGTTATCGTTTGGCTTTAATTTTAACTGGTTCGATCGCTTTAATTTTAGCCGATCACTTTCCCTGGCCTCTCGTCTATCTTTTCCTAGCTGGATTGATGGCTTTAACGATTATTTGGTCTTTTTTCGCCCCAGCTACTCCCCCTAGAGATGATACTCCTCAAACTCTTTTAGAGGCAGTTTGGTTGCCTTTCCAAGAGTTTTTTCAACGCTATCGATTAGGTCAAGGAATGGGCATTCTCGCCTTTATTGTTCTCTATCGTTTAGGGGATGCTTTAGTTAATAATATGGTGACTCCTTTTCTCTTAAAAACTGGTTTCAGTCAAACCGATATCGGAGCGATCCAAGGGGGCATGGGCATGATAGCAACTATGGTGGGAGTTTTATTAGGTGGTTCCCTGTTAAGTCGTTGGGGAATTAATCGATCGCTCTGGATATTTGGTCTGTTGCAAGCTGTTAGTAATTTAGCCTATTTTATTTTAGCAAATTTAGGGCAAAATTATCCTTTTATGGTCTTGGCTATTAATATTGAAAACTTCTGCGGTGGCTTAGTAACTGCCGCTTTTGTGGCTTTTTTAATGAGTCTTTGTAATGCTCGTTTTACCGCTACTCAGTTCGCCCTTTTATCGAGTTTAATGGCCTTTAGTCGCGATATTTTGGTGGCTCCCGCCGGAGTTTTAGCTGAGGCGATCGGTTGGCAGTGGTTCTTTTTAATCACGGTAATCGCCGCTTTACCCGGGTTAGCGTTATTGCCTTTATTCGCTCCTTGGCAAGAGCAGGATTAAGCTAATTTATGAGCTAGGAAGTGATGATTTATTCCTCCGATTTCACTCGCATAACTACTAAAGTCATATCGTCGCTACTGTCATTTCCCAACCCAGTAAAAGCGGCAACTTTCCCAAATAAATATTCTAGAATCTGTTCGGGATCGGTGTACTTTTGACAGGCTTCTTTAACTGCCGATAGCCAATTTTTCTGATCAAATCTTTCCCCTTTCGAGTTAACTGCATCGGTAAAGCCATCGGTGTAATAGATCAGCGTATCTCCCGCTTCTAATTGCACTTGGGCATCGTCATAGATAGAATCGGCCTCTAAACCAACTAATGTCCCTTCCGTGTCGAGAGACTCTAACTCTCCCCGTTTAGCTCGCCACCAGAGGGTGGGATAATGGGCAGCATTACTGTAGCCAAGACGGCGCGTCAGGGGATCATACTCGGAATAAAATAATGTCACGAAACGATGAGAATTATCGAGATCGGCATACATAACCCGATTGAGATGACGCAAAATCTGGGCCGGGGAGTGACGATTTAACACTTCCGCTCGCAACATTCCCCGGGTCATGGTCATCAATAATCCTGCTGGGACACCTTTTCCCATGACATCACCGATGACTATACTCCAAGGAGCGGCACTGGCTTCCCTTTCCGCCTCCCTTGCCGGTTTAAATTGATCGTAGTTGCAGGGGATAAAATCATAATAATCGCCACCAACGCGATTAGCCGTTTTGCAGTGGGCTGCTAATTCTACCCCCTGAATTTTCGGACATTGCCGGGGTAAAAGACGATTTTGGATTTCCGCAGCGATTTCTAACTCTCGATCCTGACGTTCCTTAGAACGTAATTCGATCGTTAATTCATTATTAGCTATAGCCACCGCCGTTTGATCGGCCACTAGCTGCAACAGTTTACGACGGGTGGGTGTCCAACCATAATCGGGATCGCGACTGAAAACGTATAAACGCCCCCGCTCACTATTTTTTACCAAAACAGGTGTACTATAAACCTGCGTACCCTGTCCGAGAGTTTGCCGGATTTTATGGTCGAGACTATCGAGAAGCGATCGACTATTTTTATTCTCAAGTGCCGCTTCTTGGTTTAATTGTCGGATAATTGCCTCTAATTGTCGGCGTAGTTCCCCATTAATTTGATTATCTTGGCAATGGAGTTGATCAAGCGCCACTTGACCGTTATTTTTGCTCAAAATCAATGCCCCTCCCTCCGCGTCTGCCACTCGTGCGGCCATCAAGGGGGTAAGATCGAGGAATTGGTTTAAATTATTGAAACTCCGCAGGGCAAAACCGAGGGAACTTAAGAGATTTTGAACTTTGTTTTGTTCGCGATATAAACTAGCGACCAACTCTTTTAAGGCTAAAATTGGCTTGATATCGGTACTTTGATCGCCCATATTGACTGTGGCAGTGGTGAGGGTGTCGCTCGGTTCCGGCTCAGAAAGCATAAAATGATCTTTGTGGCGGTGACATGATTATAGCTAGATGGTCATTGGGTTATGACCTGTTTAAGTCTAACAGTATAGTTGATCTTTTCCTGACCGCCACAATTTAATCCTGATGTTTTACTATTTCTGTGGGTGCATCTCATTTTTGTCAATCTACTAAGTTGGGATTTTTCAGGGGAAACTCTCTTTTAAAATTGGGCATTACTTGCGATTTTATCACTCAATCCCAGCTTTTGGTGGGTTCTACCCCCCAAAAGCTGGAGCGCATTAGTTTTTCGGTGGGATGCTTACAGACAGCTGCTGATACATTTGTCATCATTTAAGTCACTGATAATTGCTGATTGTCGGTATTTCTGCAAATGTGAGATGCACCCCATTTCTGTTTTGTCACACCGAAGTCTGAGGCTGATAGCTTGACCCTATAATAATTAGGAATATGTAACTCAATCCATTGACTTTATGACCTTGCCTCTCGATGTTCCCACGGCGATCAATCAACGTCGTTCTATTAAAAATTTTACCACCGATCCGATCGCCCCAGAACTGCTGAAAACCCTAGTAGAATTAACCGTTGCCGCACCTAGTAGTTTCAACATCCAAGATTGGCGAATTATTTTAGTACAAGATGAGGCACAAAAGGCCGCTTTAGCCGAGGCCGCTTGGGGACAAAAGCAAATTATCCAAGCGCCGGTTACTTTTGTTTTCGCTGCCGATGCTGCCGCAGGAGGAGGAGATCTAACTCCTATCTATGAACAGGCTCTCAGTACAGGTGCCTGGAACGAAGGCACGGTAAAATATTTTCAACAGGCAATCCCGGGATTTCACCAGGATTTGGGCGAAAAAACCCGGGAATACGCGATTAAAGATGCCATGATCGCCGCTACTCATCTGGTTTTGGCTGCCGAAAGTCTCGGTTTATCTAGTTGTTTTCTCAACGGTTGGATCGAGGACAAGGTAAAAGCTGTCATTGGTGCTGCCGATCATCCCCATCTGGCGATCGCTGTTGTCGTTCCCATCGGTTACGCGGCGGAACCACGGCTTAATCCGGGGCGTTTACCCTTAGATTACAATGTTTTTGTGGATCGCTTGGGTAATCCCTATCAAATCTAAACTTTAGCGATGACTTTCTCTCCCTCAGCTTGGTTAACGCCCTTTTTTAACACTCCCCTTTGGCGCGCTGGGGGTGTGTCGATCACTCTTGGTTGGACTATTGGTATTCTTGTACTGTTTATTCTTGTCACCTGTCTGACGATCGCTTTTAAAAGTTTACTAAAAAATCGTCTGCTGAAAAGTATCGGTTTTGATGAAGGTAATCGAGAAGCGATCGCAACTCTGGCTAGTTTTGCTTTTGGGGCTTTTGGTTATATTATCGCCCTACAATTGACTGGATTCAATCTCGCTTCGATCGCTGTTTTAGCCGGTGGTTTGGGGGTGGGTATCGGTTTCGGTTTGCAGGAGTTAACCAAAAATCTCACCAGTGGTTTAACTTTGTTGGTGGAACGCAAGTTAAAAGTGGGCGATTTTATCGAATTTGAGCAAACAAAGGGTTATATCCAGGAAATATCGATTCGTTCCACCACCATTCGCACTGTGGATGGTGCAGAGTTAATCGTTCCTAACACAATCTTAACTAGCAATCGCGTCCAGAATTGGCATTATCCCGACTCGCGCATTCGAGTCATTGTGCCAGTGGGAGTTGCCTACGGTACAGATCCTTTGATAGTGACGGAAATTCTGCTGCAATCAGCCTATATGTCGGTAGAAATTGCCTTTAATCCGCTTCCCAAGGTGATTTTTAACGGTTTTGGTGATAGTGCTTTAAATTTTGAGTTGTGGGTATGGGTGGAAAAAGTCGAACGGGCCGTTTTTATGAGAAGTTCCCTACACTTCATTATCGAGCATAATCTGCGTCATCGGGGCATAACGATTCCTTTTCCCCAGCGAGAGTTATGGTTGCATAATACCGACAGTTTTGAGGCAGTTAAGGAACAGGATCAGGAGATAGTTAAACCTTCAAAACCGCTATCGTTAAAAGAAATGTTATTGGAGGTGAGTTACTTTAAACATTTTAACGATCTGCAATTGCGTGTATTAATTGAAATGGGTTGTCGTAAACATCTCCAGGACGGGGATATTTTAATTAGACAGGGAGAAAGAACTAATTATTTCTGTATTGTTTTGCAGGGACAAATGGATGCTTTTTATGAAAACGATAAAATCAGTCGTAAAATTTTTACTTTTAATAAAGGTCAATATTTTGGGGAATTACCGTTAATATTAGAGGTTCCCTATCCCACCACTATGCAAGCAGTGGGGGAAACCTTGTTATTTTTGCTCGATCGTCAGGGGTTTCAGCATCTTATCACTACTTATCCGGCTCTAGCGGAGGAATTCACTCAGGCACTCACCCAACGTCAAGAGGAATTGCGCGAATGTCAGCAGAAATTGCGAGAAATGGGGCTTTTAGACTCGGAAGACCTGAAAAATCCCGTCTCTTGGCTGCGACAACGGTTAAAGAGCTTTTTTGCGACTTAAAAGGGAATGACAACAGATTTACAGCCTTTTTTCTCTAGCAGTTATCTTAATGATGAGGTACGAAGCTGAGAATAGGGAGTCGCTACCTGCGGACAACTGATCAGATATCCCTGTTGTTTTCAGGGATGAGAAGATGTGGACTTCCAAACCCCCTCATACTCCCAGTCAAACCAAAATTTAAGTTATACTTCATCTATTTTAGCTTTTAATAGCAGGCTAGGGAAAAATCCTAAAATCCGAAAGAATAACCGATTTTTAACTTTAATTGACTTTGATCATTGCCATTAGTGGCAATATATCCCTCGATACCCCAATCGATCACACCTTGGCGATTAATTTGCTGACCAATTCCCATACCAGTGCGAATTAAAACCCCACCATTACTATTATCGCTGGTAATTACGCCCAATTCTGCTAAAAAAGTGCGATCAAAACGTTTCGGATAACCAATTGGTCGCGAGTAACCGAGAATTGCTGCCGGTAAAAAAGATTGATCGCCGTCATCGGGGTCAGTGTTTATGTTTAAATCGAGATTAAGATGCACGCGATGGAATTGACCAACAGTTTTACTGGCAATTCCCCGCAGACGAAAATCTAATCCCCTAGCATTATTTCCCGTCGGTAATCCTAAATCGGTACGAATGGCAAAAGCGGGAACATTATCGTATTCACGATTGAAATTATAGAAAAAACCTACAGATAAATTTCCCACATCAAAATCCGTATCATCACTATTAACTCGACCTCCCACCTGCGGATCGATGCCGATAATAATATGACCATTGCGAATAATACCGTTGAGGTATTCAAGATCAAAATCACCCCCGAGATTACTATTTTCAGGAAAGACTAGACTTCCTCCAAATTCTATCGATTGTTCCCCAAAACCAAGACTCTCAGCATCATCAAAAGAAAGGGGACGACTAGAATCAAGATTTAACTCACCATGGTCATGAATTACTAAACATTCGCGGATCTCTTGCAGACTTAAACCCAAAGATTGTAATCTTTTGACAAACAGCAAGCGATGGACAGTATCGGGAGTAAATAGGCGAAATTGTCCCTCTGTCCTCTCAGGGGACTGAATTAGTCCTAATTCCTCGTAATAACGAATCGTTTTAATTGAAACACCACTTTCTAGGGAAAGTTGACCGATTTTGAGCATTATTTTTGCTCCTTAATCCTATCGTTACCCTATTATAAAATCTCCCCCTGACTGGAGAATCAAGGGGGGGGAAAGAAATATTTTTTTAACTGACTTTACACTCAACTCCAAAACCGACCAAGAGAACTTTTTCCAAGGGTTCCCCCTCCTTGGGACGTTGATAGTTAATAATTTTGCGAATTCGCAGGTCTGGATTGATTAAAGTAATTGAATCCACGGAAACACTGCGAGTATAATTGGTGGTCATTAATAACTCTCTGGTAGTGGAATCAAAGCGAAAAGCGGAGATAATTGGTCTTGCTTCTTCGTAGGCGCGATCACGAAGATAATCCCCTTCTAAATAACCGTTATTTTCTGCTTTAACCACAAATAAAAGATTAAGATTTTGTCGCACTTCTTCCCCTTTTTCCGAGATGGTATAGAAACCTAAATTAAACCCGGGGATACTTTCTAAATCCGCAATATCAGGATAGTTATTATCTGTCAGAACTTTCTGTTTAATCTCCCTAGTCAGGGGTTGAATGAGGAATTCAGTACGGGAACGTTCCACTTCTTGATCGGCTAGATAATGATAGGTTCTTTCCGTTTGCCAACTACCGACACAATAGGCAAAAAATTGCTGAAAAACTTCGGTATTCATAGACTTCATTCTCCTCTTGTCAGTATTTTAATTTTGAGTTATTTTATCAGTAACTTGTTCCCGATTTTCAAAACCATAACAATCTCGAACCAGATAAAGTGGTCGGCCCTTTACTTCCTCATAAACCCTGCCAATATATTCGCCAATAATACCAAGAGTCAGTAATTGAATTCCTCCTAAAAATAAGATAGCAACCATCAGAGAAGCGTACCCGGGTACATCGATTCCTAAAATGATAGTCCTAAGAATTAAAAAACTAGCATAAACAAGACTAACAAGTGCAATGATAAATCCTACATAGGTCCAGACTTTCAGAGGTAAAAAACTAAAAGAGGTAATACCATCGATGGCAAAATTCCATAATTTCCAGTAATTCCATTTAGTTTGTCCTTGATACCGGGGTTCTCGATCGAATAAAATTGATGTCTGTTTATATCCCACCCAAGCAAATATTCCTTTCATAAATCTTTGACGTTCGGGCATCTTTTTAATTGATTCTACCACTCGGCGATCAATCAAGCGAAAATCTCCCGTATTAGGGGGAATAGGAACCCGACTTAATTTATTAATGACTTGATAGAAACCTTCTGCGGTGAAACGTTTCAACCAACTTTCGCCAATTCTAACCCGACGGGACGCATAAACCACATCATAACCCTGCTGCCATTTTTCGATCATTTCGGCAATTAATTCGGGGGGATCTTGTAAATCAGCATCAATAGGAATGACTGCCATTCCTTGACTGTAATCAATTCCTGCTGACATGGCAATATCTTTACCAAAATTCCGGGATAAATTAACCACTTTAATTTGTGGGTAACGTTGATGATATTCCAGGAGATTTTTGAGAGTATTGTCACGACTACCATCATTGACGCAAACGATCTCATAACTGGTATTTAGTGCCTCTAAAACCGCTAAAAGTCGCCTAAAGAGAGCATCGATGTTTTCTTCTTCGTTATAAAGAGGAACAACAACAGATATTTTCACGGGTATTTGATTTGATAGCATATTAATTTACAAAAAAATTAGAGAAATTTTCTAACAAATGTCAGCAATCAAAACTTGTTCGTACTTAGCTGCCGCTTGCTGCCAAGTATAATTATCTTCGATTAATTTGCGAGCATTTCTAGATAATTTTTCTCGCAACTCTGCCGATTCAAAAAGACTACTAACCGCCGTACAATATTCCTCAATACTATTAGCCCTTAAGGCTGCTAAAGGAACATTATTTCCTTCAACTGTTAATCCTTCTAAACCTCGATCGCTGGCTACCACTGGCACCCCCGCAGCCATAGATTCTAGGGTTTTAAACTTCATTCCAAAACCTGTTCTTAGGGGAATAACTGCCACAGTTGCCTGATGAAGATAGGTAGTCATTGATGGTACTCGTCCCGTCACAATTACTCCTTTTAACTTAGTTAATTCTTGCACTTCTAGGGATGGATTAGCACCGACTAGAGTTAAAGTAGTCTCGGGATAAGTAATTTGAATACGAGGTAAAATTTCCCTAGCTAAAAAACAGGCCGCATCGATATTAACCCAATAATCTAACCCACCGATAAAAACTAAATTATGTCCAGCAGGCTCCTCGGGACGATAGGGAAATAAATCTAAATCGACTGCATTAGGAATTAAATAAATCTCTCCATTGGGGGCAAATTCTTCCATTTGTTTTTGATCATCATCGGTAGTGACGACAATTTTTGAGAATTTCTGCACAGTTTTTTGTTCGTAGCGACCCATGAGAGGAAGGTAGAGACGATCCCGTAATTCTTGACTAGAAACCCCAATTTCTAATTGACTTTTGCAGGTTTGATAGAGGGAACTATGCACATCAATTACTGTCCTAATTTGCTGTTGCCATTGGGGACGAATATAAATTTCATTAACACTATGTTCACTGGTAATTACTGAGAATTTTTGACTATTAACTGCCCTATCTATCCAGTTCTGCATCTCTTGAGAATAGCCAAAAAGTACATTGGGAGGGGTTCCCGTTTGCAGGAATTGAGCTAATCTTTGCAGTTTAGCAATTATTCCAGTTTTGGCATCTCGAGGACGGGGAAAAACTACCAATTCACTAACAAAGTTACCTAACTTTTCTACCTCCTCATCGCTGACATCAGCAGTACGCTGAACGATGAGAGTAATATCATGATTTTTGCTGAGATACTTGAGTAAATTAAAAGTTCTGCCCTGAGTTCCCCCTCTGGTTGGTGGATAGGGGAAGGCGGAACTAATCATTAAGATATTCATAGCTATTCCTCTAAACGATTTTCTACCATCATGCGGACAATATCGGTCATTTTGTATCGTGCTTGCCAACCTAATTTTTCCTTAGCTTTGTTGGGATTGCCGCGACTAATGGCTAAATCTGTTGGTCTTAATAAACTTTGATCGGAAATTACATGATCTGGCCAATTTAAGCCCACAGTAGCAAAAGCTGTGGCGACAAAATCCTCCAGTTTTGAACTTTCTCCCGTGGCAATGACGTAATCATCGGGTTGCTCCTGTTGCAGCATTAAATACATCGCTTCAACGTACTCCGGTGCCCAACCCCAATCCCTTTGAATATCCATATTTCCTAAGTGTAAAGTCTCGATACTTCCCCGGGCAATTTTAGCCACGGCAGCGATAATTTTTTGGGTAACAAAGCGCTCGGGACGCAGGGGAGATTCATGATTGAAAAGTATGCCTGAACAGGCAAAAATTCCGTAGGCTTCTCGATAATTAGCCACTTCCCAAAAAGCCGCCGATTTGGCCACAGCGTAGGGACTGCGAGGACGAAAAGGGGTATTTTCGTCGGCAGAATTATCGCCGATATCCCCGAAACATTCACTCGATCCTGCATTATATAATTTAATTTTTGCTCCGGTAAATCGAATTGCTTCTAAGAGATTTAAGGTTCCCGTGGCAATACTTTCTAAGGTTTCCACCGGCTGCTCGAAGGATAAACCCACAGAACTTTGTCCAGCCAAATTATAGACCTCATCGGGCTGAATTTTAATTAAGACTTGTAGGACACTGCGAAAGTCGTTCAGTGCCATCGATTCTAGTTTTACCTGTTCCTTGATTCCCAAACGTTTCAGGTTACTAAAAGAGGACATTTGGGCATCCCGGGAGGTGCCACAAACTGTATAGCCAGCTTTTAACAGTAATTCGGCTAGGTAGGCTCCATCCTGGCCCGATATACCACAAATTAACGCTTTTTTACCCATTTATTTACAATAATTTACTTTTGAGGGGTTAACATCGCCTTGGCGGCCTCGCTTAAATAACCGATTTGTCCGTAGGCATAGAGAAGATTCTCAAACCTTTTAGCGGGATCATTGATAAATTTGACAGATTTAACCAATCCTCTCACCAAACGCTCACCTCCTCGCCTAAATTGAGCCAATCCCGTTCTTCCTGCCACTTCTTCCCGGTAGTGTTCGCTGATGCCTTGCCACCAACTACGACGCATAAACCATTGACGATTGATTCTTTCCGGGGCAACATTGTGTTCCACCAATGCTGCGGGAAAATAGCCTACTTGCCATCCCTGGGCGAGTGCTAGTTCTGTAGTGTATAATTCCTCGTTAGAAAGAAGTTTTTTACCAATTCTTCCCAAATTAGGGTCAAAACCGCCAATCTTCTCCCAGAAATCTCGCCGGATTGAGTAATTAACCCCTCGCGGAGTTAAATCCGCTTGGCTGATGTATACCACATTGTCGCCCAAATCGAAAGCCCCTAAACCCGCTGCTAACTCATCGGATAACCAATTGGGTTGACTGTAGCCTTGCGGCCAAATTAAGGTGACTTTTCCCCCCGCTACTGCCAGTTTGTCGTTATTTTCGTAGGCATTTAACAGAATTTGCAACCATTGAGGACTAGCGATCGCATCGTCATCCAAATAGGCTAAAATCGGCGCTCTAGTTTCCTTCGCCCCGCGATTTCTGGCGGTAGATAGCCCTAAAATAGGTTCGTAAACGTATTTTAGCCGCCCATCTCCCAGACGCGACTGGGCCACTTGACGGGTTTTATCGGTAGATGCGTTATCAACCACTAAAATCTCACAATCTGGGCAGGTTTGCCCTAAAAGACTATCGATCGCTCCTTCTAGGTAGTGATCGCGGTTGTGGGTACAGATAATCCCTGCTATTTTAGGAGCCATGGCTATCAAGGTTACTCATTCAATACCCTAAAACTTAACATTCCTTTGCAAAAATGTAAAAATACTTTTTTAACCTGGAGACAGGAGACAGGAGACTCCGAGACTCCGAGATTGCTTTTTACTTATAGCGTTTCTCGTAAAGATGAAGTATAACCTAATTTGGTATTGACGACCGACTCCCCAAAAGGAAAACTTCCTATCTCACCATGAAGATAACTGCTATAACACTCTCCACTCGACCAATCTAAAACCTAATTTGTTAAGCTAAAAGCTTTGATGTACTTAGTTTATAACCTTCTTTTTAGGTAGGAGAATTGCCAGATACTGTCTTGTGCCTTTTGCCTGTTGCCTCTTGCCTTCAGAAGCTGATTACTGATTACTGATTACTGATTACTGAAAATATTATGCCGAAAGTAACTGTTTGTATTCCCACCTATAACCGCGCCGATTATCTCAGCTATTCGATTAATAGTGTCTTGCGGCAGACTTATGAAGATTTTGAGTTAATTGTTTGTGATGATGGTTCTTCTGATCATACCCCAGAAGTGGTGGCAGCATTTCAGGATTCGAGAATAATTTATCTGCGTCATCCCCAAAATCTTGGTAGAAGTTTAAATATGCGATCGGGTTTTACGGCTGCTCGGGGAGAATATTTTATTAAATTCGATGATGACGATGGACTAACTCCTGAATTTTTAGCGAAAACTGTCCCTATTTTAGATCAAGAAAAAAACGTTGATTTTGTCTGTACAGATCACTGGATTATTGATAGATTTGGACAAAGAGTTGCATCAGCAACAAAAAAAAATTCAGCGAAATGGGGCAAAGATAGATTACAACAAGGGATTATTCCTGATTTAGAAAGACAAACTTTTTCCTGTAAAAGTTTACAGGTGGGTTCGACTCTTTTTCGTTATCAATCTTTAGCCGATGTGGATTATATGCGCCCTCAGGCGGATGGTTGTGAAGATTTTGATTTATTAGTGCGTTTAGCTTTAGCGGGAAAACAAGCTTATTTTCTGCCAGAATTATTAATGGAATATCGTTTCCATGGGGGGCAAACTAGCTTAAAACAAGCGGTTCACTTTTTGCAAGCAAACTTGTTTTGTACAGAAGGTTATCACTTTAATGATGTAAAATTAGAAGAAGAAAGAGTGAAAAGGACGGCTTTTTTACAGGAATGTTTGGGGATAAAATTAATTGAAAAGGGAGAAACCGAAGCCGGGCGAGTTTTAATAGAAAAAGCCTCGAAATTGTCAGGAAAATCCCGACGGGCCAGACTGGGTTTACTGCTTTCCTATTTACCTCTAAACTTGAGACAATTGGCTTTTCAAGGTTTCCGTCAACTACGTCCCAAAGATTACGCCGAACAGGTGAGAGCCGTGTAAACGATAACTTATAAGTAGGTAGGTGTTAAAAATTGTCAGACACCCCCCTTATCAAGGGGGGATTAAGGGGGTATCGAAGGCAAAATCTATCTTCTATTTAATTAGAACCACTTACTTAGCAGTTATCTTAATGGTGACAAGATAGGAAGTTTTCCTTTTGGGGAGTGGGTCGTCGATACCAAATTAGGTTACACTTCATCTTTGTGGGAAAAGCCGCCAGTTTTTTAATTTAACTATCTATGGATACTATTCACGTTACAGGAATTCGGGCCTACGGTTACACAGGATATCTGGCCGAAGAACAGGTTTTAGGTCAATGGTTTGAGGTGGATTTATCCCTAGAAGTTGATATCAGCATTGCTGGCAAAAGTGACGCGATTGAAGATACTCTAGATTATCGACAGGCGATCAAAATTGTCAAACACCAGATTGAAACCGGCAAATTTGCCCTAGTGGAAAAATTGGCCACGGTTATCGCTGAGGATATCCTAGAACTCGATCGAGTGCGACAGGTAAGAGTACAATTATCGAAACCTGCCGCCCCAATTCCCCATTTCACCGGTAAAATCACCATCGATATTACTAGATCCCGTTGAGTTTACGGGTATTATCGACTAAACTTCGCGCAAAAGCGTCAAAACGTTGGGAAAGCTTCTCGTCAAGGATTTTTCCGTCTTCGTTGAAGACTTTCCACGCTTGTCCTAAGCTAATTTGTTCGGGAATTACCCAAGCATGAACCCAACGGAGAATGATTCTTAAGTCATTTAGGGCGTTACTATTGGATTGGCCGCCTAAAACACTGATTAATCCAGCAACCTTTCCCGATAACTCCTCAAAACTCATTAAATCTAGGGCATTCTTCATCACACCACTGACACTGCCATGATACTCCGGTGTCGCCAAAATTAATCCCGCTGCCGATTTAACCGTTTGCTGCATTTTGGCCACATCGGGATAGTCAGAATAGTCATCTCCCCCGTTACAGAAGGGTAAAGAGAGTTTTCTCAGGTCAATTATCTCCGTTTCTACTCCTAACGCCTGTACTCGACTGATAGCAACTTCTAACGCCATCGCACTATAGGATCCTGGGCGTAAACTGCCATTAATACCAACAATTTTGATCATAGAACTTATACAAACTCATAACGACTACATATAAGCTAACAAAAAAAGAGACAATTGGGGAAGCTTAGTTAAAAAAATATGTCGATGGGGCGGAGGGGGCGATCGATCTAAGTTTTAATAGGAGTAGAAAGAAAGATTTATTCCATTTCCCCTCATTGCCATGCCAGAATTTCTCGATTTTCTCAAACATAAATATGCCTATGTGGCTATTGGTGAATTTAAACCGGGGTGTTTTTCCGAAGCCCAAAAACTCTACGAAAAAGCCGTTTCCACCTATTCCACGGGATTCCAGGGAGCTTTTCTGTTGCAAAAACCCGGAACCGACGAAGGAATTGCCGTGATCATCTGGGATAAAATCGATGATATGGAGGCAAATAAAAGCGAAGCCCACGAATTATTGCTGAAATCCATGGCTCCTCTGTTTGCGAAACCGCCTGTCACCGATTTTTATGAAGTATGTAGCGAGATAGAAGGTTCCCCCATTTAGGGATAATGTTTCTTTTCGGTGGCGATTAATTTGGCGGCTAAAACCCCGCCTAGGAAACCAAATAAATGTCCTTGCCAAGAAATCCCCGGACGGGAAGGCAAAACGCCCCAAATTGTGCCACCGTAGAGTAAGAAGACTAGAATTGACAAGAGTATAGAAGGAATATTTCTCTGGAAATAGCCCCGCAGTAATAAAAAACCTAAATAGCCAAAAATCAAGATACTTGCTCCGATATGGATGGATCCGGGAGCAGCAAATAACCAGACTCCTAACCCCCCCACCAGCATAGTTAACCCAGTCACAATAAAAAAGTCACTGGTTTCCTGTAACATCACCAACCAACCAAGAATCAGGAAAGGAACGGTATTAGCGATAAGATGGGGAAAGTCACCGTGTAGGAAAGGTGCGAAAAGAATACCCCGCAATCCGATGACTTGATGCGGAATAATCCCGAAAATGTCTAAACTGCCCCGAAAAACAAATTGATCTAAAATCTCTAACAGCCAAAAAATCGCCACAAAGGTAGCGAGGATTATTGCTTGGGTTTTTATTTCTTGCCGAGATCCTTGACTCATAAGATTGATGGATGAGTTATTTTTTCCCATTATAGCCCCCCACATCAGTTATCAGTTATCAGTTATCAGTTATCAGTGATTCAGTTACCAGTGATTCAGTTACCAGTTAAGTAGGTGGGTGGAATTAAATATAAGATGAACGTAGGTTGGGTTGAAGCATGAAACCCAACGCCCGATTGTGTTACGCTACCGCTAACCCATCCTACAAATAATTTTGCCTCCCTACTTATCAGGTGTGAGTTATCAGTTTACTGTTTACTGTTTGCTGCGGGACAAAGAGGGGCTAATTGACAGGAAAAACAAGCGGGATTTCTTGCTTTACAAACTGCCCGGCCGTGGTAAATAATACTAATAGAAAAAGTTTCCCAATCTGGTTGAGGTAGTAAAGCCATTAAATCCCGTTCAATTTTCACTGGATCGTTATTAGTAGTTAAACCCAAACGATTACTTAAGCGCTTAACGTGGGTATCTACTGTCACCCCCTCAATAATCCCGTAAGCGTGAGCAAGTACCACATTAGCCGTTTTTCTAGCTACCCCGGGTAACGTTAATAATTCCGCCATTGTCTTGGGTACTTCCCCCTGAAAATCCTTGAGGATTTTTTGACAAGCACCCTGAATATTTTTAGCTTTATTGCGATAGAATCCCGTGGAACGAATGAGAGTTTCTAACTCCTCTCGCTCGGCAAAAGCTAAGGATTTAGCATCGGGAAAACGAGCGAATAAAGCAGGAGTTACCTTATTTACCCGCTCATCAGTGCATTGTGCCGAGAGAATCACTGCCACCAATAACTGCACGGGAGTTTGATAATTTAAGCTACAGGTTGCCTCTGGATATAATCGCTTTAAGTTGCTTAAAATTTCTAGGGCGCGCAGTTGAGGTTCAGTTTTTTTTCGAGAGTCCATCACTGGAATAAATCCTGAAAAACTGCTAGGTTAGCCGTGTCGCGCACGATTAAGAAAACTCCTAATCCTAAGAGTAAAACTAGACCTGTTTGCATGATGTTATCTTGCAGTTTAGTCGGGAGAGGTTTACCTACCAAAGCCTCGATTAATAAAAATACCAACTGACCACCATCAAGAGCAGGTAAAGGCAGAATATTAATCACCGCTAAGTTAATACTAATTAGGGCGGCAAATTGAAAAAGATTACCCGCATCATTACGAGCGATTGCGGCTCCGTATTCGACAATTTTAACCGGTCCTGCTACCTGTTGAACACTGTCTTTAAAGTTACTAACTAACTGCCCAAAACCTTGCACGGTTAATAGGGTTAATCGTTGAAATTCACCCGCACCTAAGCTAAAAGCTTGGCCAAAACTATCGGCTTTCAGGCGAGTTTCTTGACCGTTGGGAGCCAATCTAACCCCAATTTTACCCTGACCATCACTTCCCAATTCAGGAGTAACAATTAAATCGAGAGTTTCTGTCGGGCGTTTGATGGTTAATTTTAGGGGTTGATTGGGGGAAGATTGAATAATGTCACGGAAGTCAATAATGGCATTTTGAGAAGCACCAAGGGGCTGATCATTGATAGCGAGGACGATATCACCCGCTTGTATTCCCGCTTGTTTAGCGACGGAATTTTCAGCCGTAAAAACCTCTGGAATAATTACCCCTTCTTGATAGTTAATTTGGGGAAAACCCACCGTAGCGACTTGGGTAACAAGCAAAAAATAGGCAAAAATTAAATTAGCAATTACTCCCGCACTAATGACGATAGCTCGATCGAAAACAGGACGATTGCGTAATAAATCAGGATCGTTATTGGGAATTTGACTATCGGGATCGTCATCGGGAAAACCAACGTAACCCCCTAAAGGAATGGCGCGGAGGGCGTATTCCGTTTCTTTACCTTGATATTTAGCTAAAGCTGGACCAAAACCGATGGAAAAGCGATTAACATGGATAGATTGCCAACGAGCAGCGGCAAAATGACCCAATTCGTGAACGACAATTAATAGGGCAAGTACACCGATCGCTATTAAAACTGACATGATGATCAAATTATAATGACTTAGCTTTTGTTTATTGTAAGCGATCCTCTTGGACAGATTTCAAAAAATCTGGAGTTATCGCTAATTTTTCGATCATTTATGATAGAAGTGATCTTAACTGCCTAATCTGACCTAACGGAGAGCGATCGATGCCTTTGAGTGAGCGCACCCAGCAATTGATCCCAAAAGCGAGAATCATCAGTTTCGCTAATTGGCCCTATCAGCAATCAGCGATCGCTATTTGGCAACAAGCGGATGATCAAACTTGCTATCTCAGCGATAGCGATTTAGATACTATCGTCAATTTAGAGCCTGATTTACTTGTTTATAGTCAACAAGCTCGAAAACTGCGGGATAATTCTAATAGTATCGTTGATAACGATCGGGCGATTATTTCGGGGTTAGAAGCTTTAAAATAATACAGCTTAGAGTATTTTAGCGACTCAGAAAAAAACGCAATTACTTCCTATTTCGATCATTTAATTACGGTTATGAAAAAGTTTTAAAACCGAGGCATTTAATCTGTGTTAAAATAATCAAGTCAACAGTTGAAAATGCCGCTCACCGAGGTTAAAACCCCGTTGAAACTCTCAAATCATCGGCGCAGGTGAGCCTCTTGGGATCAGCAAAAACCTTGAGCGAGTACCTAGCGGGTCGAGGCAGTTTATAAAAGTAAGGGAGATTAAACCTCTTGCATAATTAGTTTTGAGGGTTCAAAAACGGCACAAATAACGATTAAATTGTATAAAATCTGTAAATAGACTATTTAATTGATTATTATTCATTCTTAATTCTCCTAGCTACTGATTCCTAACCCTAACAACAATTTTTGATTTTTACAGGAGGTCTATTCTATGGATGCCAAAGCGAAATTATTAGAATTGATCGCTGGTAGAAATCGCGGACTCCTGGCGACAGAAAGCGACCGCGTGCGGATTTTAGCGGCGATCGAACAATTGGAGGATCACAATCCCCATCCCCATCCCCTCGAAGTTAAACAACTATTAGGGGGCAATTGGCGTTTGCTATTCACCAGCAGCCGCAACATTCTGGGAATAGATCGCCTACCTTTTTTTCAATTAGGGCAAATTTATCAATATCTCGACCTGAACAAGGCCAAACTCTACAATATCGCCGAAATTATCGGACTACCTTGGCTAGAAGGGGTAGTAATCGTCTCCGCTACCTTTGAACCCACATCCGAGCGCCGGGTAATGGTCAAATTTGAGCGCTCGATCCTCGGTCTGCAACGTCTTCTCAATTATCATTCTCCCCAAGAATTTATCGATGCGATCGAGAGTGGCAAAAAATTTCCTCCCCTCGATTTTTCTTTCAATAATCGCCAACAAACAGGTTGGCTCGATATCACCTATCTCGATGAAGATCTCCGCATCGGCCGCGGCAGCGAGGGCAGCGTCTTTATTCTCGCTAAGGAAAAAACCTAACTTACAGAGCTATTCAGGAGACTCCGAGACTCCGAGACAGCTTTTATGTATTCTCCCCACTACCCCACTACCCCACTACCCCACCTCCCCACTACCCCACACCCGACACCCCACTACCCCACTACCCCACCTCCCCACTTGCTCCCCCAGATGAATGCCCCGATCGGTTAGAATCAAAATATGGGAAAAAAATTATTTATTTTCGGGAACCTTTACTGAATTCTCCCGTCCTCAAGCTCTGAGTGAGGAGTTTATATCCTTAGAGGAAATCCCATGAGTCAATCGATTCCAGCATCTTGGTCACTTGAGGCCAAAAAGTCTCAAAACCCCGTGTCCCCTGACAAACTCTCCAACTACGATCTAATTGCACGCTGTCAGGAAGGGTGCCAGCCCGATCGAGCAGCTTTTGCGGAACTGCTGCGGCGCTATCAAGCTCATATTGATAAATTACTCTATCATTTGGCTCCCGATTGGCAAGATCGCGCTGATTTGGCTCAAGAGGTCTGGATTCGCGTCTATCGCAATATTAACCGTCTCCATGAACCCCTCAAGTTCCGCGGTTGGTTAAGTCGCATTGCCACTAATCTTTTTTACGACGAATTGCGGAAACGCAAGCGGGTTAATCACCCCATTTCCCTCGATGCTCCCCGGCGCGTGGAAGATGGCGAAATCGATTGGGATATCGAGTCCGATTACCCCAGTCCCGATGAACATCTCACCACCCACGAATTCTACGATCAATTACAGGCGGCGATCGCTGATTTACCAGAAGCTTTTCGGACAACTATTATTCTGCGAGAAATTGAAGGCATGGCCTACGAAGAAATTGCCGAGATGACGGGAGTTTCTTTAGGAACTGTTAAATCCCGCATTGCTCGCGCTCGCGCTAAATTACAATCTGTTTTACAGCCCTATTTTACGGAAGGCTAAATAAAATTGTGGTGATTCGGCACTAACGGCCGAAGTGAGGAGTCGTTAAATTTAACTAGCTCCGTGCTGGTGAAAAGTGATTGCATACCGATCGCTTCTGGTCGAGGTCAACCATGAATAATTATCAACCCGAAGACGTTCAATGGATCAAGTCTTTGTTACGTCACGATGACAGCGATGGCAACTCCGCAACCGAGGATATTTTATTCTTAGATGAGGATAACGAAGAAGCTCATCGTTTCGATTTAATTAGCGCCTATATTGATAACGAAGTAACGGTAGAGGAACGGAAGCTAGTTCAGCATTGGTTAGACCATGATGCTGCCGCTAAAAAACTCTATCAGCAGCTCTTGGGATTACAAACTAATTTAAAGCAAATTCCCGTACCGGCTACTATGGCCAGCGACCGATTGGCAGAACAGGTGTTCAGAAAAGTCGATGGTCAGCGTCGTCGGCAATATTATGTTTATGGTGGCGCAATTTTCACCGCTATGGCGATCGCTGTTGGCTCCTACTTCGTCTCGGGACGCAATGATCCCCTCTCCCAAATGGCGAGCAGTCCGAGCAGTATTAGCCAAGAGGGAGACCATTTGATGATTGCTCTTAACCATCCGATTATGGAGATTCCCGCAACGGAACAGCCAAAAGAGAATGGCCAAAGGTAAGGTCTATGGAGATAAATGCCAGCATTCTCGTGCGATCGCCCAATCTTCCGCCGTAGCAATTACCATCACTCGCACTTTAGATGTCTCGCTGGCGATATCCTCATCCCGGGGACGAGCGGCATTTTTAGCTAAATCTAACTCTAAACCCAAAAAAGGCCAGCCTTGACTGGCTTTTTCCCGTACTAAAGCTGAATTTTCGCCGATTCCTGCCGTAAATACCAACACATCCAACCCCTCTAGAGAAGCGATCATCGATCCGATTAAACCTTTCAGACGATGAATATACATCTCAAATGCTAATTTTGCCCTCTCGTTGCCTTCGGCCATCGCCGTCGTAATTGCCCGCATATCCCCAGAAATACCCGAAATTCCCTTTAAACCCGATTCTTTATTGAGTAAACTATTTAAACTATCGGGATTATATTGATATTCTCGCTCTAGATAAATCAGAATCCCTGGATCGATCGAACCGCTGCGGGTTCCCATCATCAATCCCTCTAGGGGAGTAAATCCCATAGTAGTATCGATACTTTTACCCCCCTTGACTGCCGATAGGGAAGCACCATTGCCCAGATGACAGATCACCATTTTCAAGGATTCCAGGGGTTTTCCTAACAATTCGGCGGCTCGTTGGGAGCAGTACTGATGACTGGTGCCATGAAAACCATAGCGACGGATTCCCAGTTCACTCCATTGGTAGGGAATGGGATAAAGAGAAGATTCGGGAGGGATAGAACGATGAAAAGCGGTGTCAAACACTGCTACTTGAGGAACATCGCCGAAAACTTGCTCGATCGCTTCAATTCCTTCTAAATGAGCGGGATTATGACTAGGAGCCAGGGGAATCAGCTTTTTAATCGTTTCTTTGACTTGGGGAGTGATCATAGTTGCCTGGGAATATTCCGTGCCACCATGGACAACTCGATGACCGACTATACTAATGTCTGCGAGGTTGGCTACTACCTTAGTTTCGCCAGTGACTAAGGTATCTAACATCCGAGCAATTCCTGCCGGACGATCCTGACTAGAAAGATTAATTTCCTGTTTAATTCCCTGAGCTTTTACCGTTAAAACCGCGTAATCAGGGTTAACTGTCCAATCGATCCCCGCTGCCCAAATTGGTTGGGGAGGATGGGAGGGGAGAATATCTAAATCGTATAAACAACTTTTTTGACTGCTCGATCCCGCATTTAAGACCAGAATTTTCATAGAAAAGCTCAATTAGGAGGTGGCCTATGGCGATCATAATCAAACTCAGGTTAAGTCTAGATAAAATCGCTGACTTTTCGGGTTTTTCTTCAAGAAAATTTTATCCGGCTGTGATCACCCATCCCTGACTCGGGCAATATTACAAAACTTTATCAAAAAAAAGTCAAAATAGAGCCTCTAGGGTTATAAAATAGAAGAATACCCCTTGTGAAATTAATCCAAGAAGCTACCTCTGATGCAAGTTAAGGCCTCTATAGTGGATTTAGAGCTAGTTCTCGTCCTTTTCACCAGTGGAATGTCAACATCGCACCACGAATCTCTAGAACGGAATTTTTGCGTATTCTAGATAACCGTGATTACTAGAGGATTTCTTAAGTATGTCAGAGGTTACTGCCGTTACAGATGCCACCTTTAAAGATGAAGTTTTAGATAGTGCCGACCTTGTCCTAGTGGATTTCTGGGCTCCTTGGTGCGGCCCCTGTCGAATGGTGGCTCCCGTTGTGGGAGAAATTGCCGCACAGTTCGAAGGGCAAGTCAAGGTGGTGAAACTCAACACCGACGAAAACCCCATTATCGCTAGTCAGTATGGGATTCGCAGTATTCCCACTCTGATGATCTTCAAAGGAGGTCAAAAAGTTGATATGGTGGTCGGGGCTGTACCGAAAACCACTTTAGCTACCACCATAGATAAACACCTGTAGAGGAGTTGACTAGGTTTTCTGGTAACGCATACCGGGTAACTGAGTCACTAAACCGATTAATTCTAATTCCAATAAGATCCCCGCCACTTCTGAGGTGGGGATTTGCATTTTTTGAACAATAATGTCAAACAACAGGGCATCTCTGTCAAATAACTGATAGACTTGTGCTAGTCTAGGTTCTAGATTGACTGGAGGAGCAGCATTAACGACCGGGGATGTCTCTAGAGGGAGTGAAGGGGAGAGATTAACCGGTGCGGATTGGTTCGTGGTGGGAATTGCCCCCAACATTTCTAATAATTTCTCCTCAGAAACGATAATTTCTGCCCCCTGATGAATCAGTTGTAAACAGCCCCTAGCGGCGGCAATATCGGGAGAATTGGGTAAAGCATAGATATCGCCGCCGAATTCGTTAGCATAACTGGCCGTAATCAGGGAGCCAGACCTTTCGGGGGCCTCGATAACAATAGTCGCGCGACTTAAACCGGCGATAATGCGATTACGACTGGGAAAATGGGCTTTATTCGGTTGAGTTGCGGCGGGATGTTCACTAATGACTAAACCCTGCTTTTGGATGTCCGCGTGTAGCTGCCGATGACGACTAGGATAAACCACATCGACCCCCGTTCCCAAGACGGCAATCGTTCTTCCCCCCGCTTTTAAACAGCTTTGGTGTGCCTCGCCATCAATTCCTTCGGCCATACCAGAAACAATAGTAAATCCCTGTTGGGCCAAAAGGGTACTTAAGCGCCGCGCCCAGCGCCGGCCGTGATCCGTGGGGTTACGAGTACCCACAATGGCGACGGTGGGGATATTTCCCTGATTTTCCTCTAAATTGACCTTTCCTTGATAGTAAAGTAAGGGGGGAGGACTGGGAATTTCCCAGAGAAAGCGGGGATATTCTGGGTCGCTAGGAGTCCAAAAAAGGGGGTTTTTCTGGATATGTTCGGCGAAAAGAGCTTCTGGGTCAATTTGCGATCGCCCTTCCCGTACCGCTACCATTAACTTTTTGCCAAATCCCGCCACTTCTGCGATCGCAGTATCGGTGGCATTCCAGGCCACAGCGACACTGCCAAAATGCTGATAGAGTCGCTTCAGGGAAATTGGCCCAACTCCAGCAATACTTGACCATGCTAACCAATAAACGCGATCGTCTGTCAATTTGAAAAAGCTCCTCAGACCAAGTAATATTTTCAGTCGGTTAAAACTGACTGCGGCCAGATGACCTTAATTTATTTTAATCTTGCCGGAATCCCTTCCATTAGTTGTTGAGGTATTGTTGAGCCTCGTCAATGTCTTTCACTTTTTTAAAATGTGAATAAGTTGTTCTTGATCTTTTCGGGGAAGTTGTTCAGTTGCTTCTAGTATTTCTGCAAAAGTGGCTTGAGTCATGGTTTTAGTTGGTTATAGTGGTCTTTGGAGCCAATTGTAGCAGTAACGGTAGAATATTTTAGTATAGCGTAACGGATAATAATATGAAAATGTCTAAAATGTTTCACATTAAAAGGCACGTTAGGTAACGTATCCTAAAAGATCGGTGGTTGCGTTTTTTCAAGAAAAATGCTAGGATATCTAGAAGTAGAGTAAATGAGTTATTATGTCATCTTTAGTGCTTAAACAGCATATTGAAGTAACACCCGGTGTTTGTGGCGGTAAACCTCGTATTGCTGGACATCGTATTAAGGTACAAGACATTGTTATTTGGCATGAAAGAATGGCGATGTGTCCTGATGAAATTGTTTATAATTATCCAACGATTACTTTAGCTGATGTTTATGCAGCTTTAGCTTATTACCATGATCATCGAGAAGAAATTCGCCAAGATATTGAATCCAGCGAAAATTTTGCTAAACAGTTACAAGGGGATAAACCTTCATTGGTCGAAAAACTTTTAAAGGGAAATAATGGCCAATAAGCTTAAGTTTCACCTAGATGAAAGCGTCTCTAATGCGATCGCTAAAGGTTTAAGAATGCGAGGGATTGATGTTACAACTTCTCCAGAAAAAGGACTGATGGGGTCTTCCGATGAGGAACAATTAGCTTATGCTTTATCGCAAGGCCGAGTCATTTTTACTTTTGATGATGATTTTCTGGTTTTGTCTTCAATGGGATTAGAGCATTGGGGGATTATTTATTCACATCAACGTCAATCTATTGGCAAAATTATTAGTGATTTAGTTTTAATTTGGGAATGTTTAGAGCCTGATTATATGTATAAAAATGTTGAGTTTTTATAAAAATCATAATTCAGAGAAAAAAGGTAGGTTGGGTAACGCAATTTACAAGATTGAATCTTTACACTGTGATTATATTCATTACAATCCTGTGCGGCATGGGTTATGTTTAAAACCGTAGTATTGGCCTTTTCCTGGTGTTTATCGTTTCATTGATTGAGGGCTTTATCCGACCGATTGGGGAGTGACGGAAATACCCATTATTCCTGATAATATGGCCGATGAGTAACCGTAGAATGGGTTAGCATAGCGTAACGTATAAAGCGGATAAATTTATCGTAATTTAAAGCTAAAAACTGCGTTAAATAATGCCCCCGAAGAAATCAGTGATCGTATTTTTTTTAAGAACGTAGAATATCGGACAAAATATCTACAATTAAGGTTTGTGTTTTTAATGATAATGAGCCTAGTTCACGCTGAATCAGTGAAGAGCGAAGTGTTACTAAATGATCGAGTCTGATGGCTGACGATTGGCGAAGACCACTGATCATAAAATCTGGATTTTCTGGTCTCAGAATAATATCTGTATGAAGGGGATTTTCTGGAATACGACTGGTAATTAGGGCAAAGATAATGTGTTGATAGCCTCCAATTTGATTGGTTAGGCAATAAGCAGGACGAACCTTACTGGAAGATAAATCGTCGAAGGGAAATTGAATTAATACAATTTTACCCTTCATTAGTTACAGGTTGTCCATCGTTAAGGGTATAAATATCTTCTTCGGGATCTTGCAGAAAAGCAAAGCTAGGGTTATGGGAAACGGCATCTAGCCAGTTTTTTTCGTTCAGTTCATCCTCCGACATCAAAAGAATGACGCGCACAAACCGATCTTTTTCTTGGGGAATAGGATGATCAAGTTGAATTTGCCCTTGGGTATTGAGGATACCAGTGGTTTCAATCGCACGCATAGCAAAACCTAAAAGAAGTGATTCGATTCTAACATTAAAGTAACCTTGAAAAGCGGTGACGGGCAACTACAGCGATCTCCATTCTCAGGCTCGCCCTATGGCTCTCCTCGACTTTGTGTGATAATCAGTGCTGATTATTCCTTGTAGTTTTGCCAGACAAGGGTTTAAAGACTATATTTCCAGAAAATTATCGGCTGCATCTCCTATTTGTGACTTTCCCTCACCTATAGGTGAGCAGTAGAAGTTATTCAAAGAGGGCGAATGCAATTCGCCCCTACAATATTATTGCGCCAATGGTGGCTCCCAACTGATAACAGTTAACAGTTAACTGTTAACTGATTGGGGGAGATCGCACACAACACGAAAACCGATATCGTTGCGAATATCGGCAACGCTTTTGCCTCGATACGCTGAGCTATAGGCCAAAGGGTCGCGGCACCACGAACCGCCACGCCGTATTATTGATGACTTATTAGTTATATTGTTATCTCTCCATGCAAGACTGCCATTTTCTCTAATATTGTCTGGTTTGCGAGCATAACTTTCATGATTTTGATCAGCACACCATTCCCAAACATTGCCGTGCATATCATAGATTCCCCAAGGATTAGGCCGCTTTTCCCCAACAGGATGGGTTGTATTATTTGAATTACCATCAACCCAGGCATAATCTCCTAGTTGCTCTTTATCATCGCCAAAACTAAATCGGGTTTTTGTACCAGCGCGACAGGCATATTCCCATTCTGCTTCTGTAGGCAAACGGTAGTTTTTTCCGGTTAACTGGCTCAATTTTTCACAAAACTCTTGAGCATCAAACCAATTAATGGTTTCTACCGGGTTCTGGGGATTTCCTGAAAACCTGGAAGGATTATATCCCATCACCGCTTGATACTGTGCTTGGGTGATAGGATATTTGCCTATCTGAAATGCTGGCACAATTACTTCATGTATCGGTTTTTCATTCTCATTCTCATTAGAACCCATGTTAAATTTACCAGCGGGTATATCCACCATTTCTGGGTTAAAGTTTGGTAAAATTACAGTTTCAGGTTGCCGAATTATCTTGGGCGATACTTGTAATAATTTATCAACATTTACCTCTGCCAAGCTAAATTTAGAGTTAGCTGCCGATTTTTCATGACCGTAAGCCATTAAAGCTTTAAGCTTAGTATGACTACCCCAATAGCGAATCGACTCTTCATATTCTTGGGTTTTTTCTTCATCTAGTGCAAATTCTTCTAATTTTGCTAAAATTTGCTGATCATTTTCTAAATCTGACAATAACAATGGCCATTTTAAACTAATGGCAGTAAATTTACCTAACTGTTCAAAAGTCAAAGAAGGCTCTAACAAATTATCATCCTTGTCTCGCTTCTCAAAAAATAAACCAGTTTCATTAGCGATATAAACCTTGAGACGAAAGACATTGATAAAGTGTTTAATCCGTCGCGGATTGTAATCCAATGCGGGAGCCACCATCATAATGACATTCCGCACTGTTTGGGAATCTCTATTATCAGATTTGTTGACTTGAATCGCTTCTAATCGCTTAATTACAGCTGCTTGTGCTTTCTGTTTTTCGGTTTGTTCGGATTCTATCGAAGGATTATCTAGAGACAAGTTTTTTAAATCACTTGTCTGATTACTTGTTGGGGAAGTGAGATGCTTTTGCGAATTATTTCTCTGGGGTAAAGCTAACTTAAACTTACCCCAGAATGACTGAAAAAATTGGGAACGGGATTTAGCTGGCTGTAAATTGGGAGGAGTTGAAGTAGCAAGCTGAATCAAAAAATGCTCAAAATCTGACCGGGATGGTTGGGGAACTAAAAAAAGAGGGAAGCTGGACAAACTTTTCAATGAAAGTATAACCATAAGCCAACCCTTTATTAGCACTACGTCTCGCTAAAATATCAGGATCAATTTCTGTGGTTTCCGACGGTAAATACTTGAGAATGTTTTCGTATTTTACCGCTAAACTAGCGGCTACTTTTTCTCTGTCCATTCCTAAAATAAACACCACTGAAGGATCATCAGCAATCATCAAGTTAATCGCCTGCATCAAGTCCGCTGATTTTGGATGTTCACAACGATCTAAATCGTCAATAAATACATATACCCGATCATTGCCAATATAAGCATCGACAATTTTAGCAAAATCTTCATGAAATTCTTCTACAAATGCCGATTGTTTTTTATAATCTGGGGCTTCTATGTATTTAATTAGGTTGTTTTTAGGGTTTTGGAGTAACCTTTGAAAATTTCTCAATAAACTCTTAATACCAGCGAAAATCCCCGCTCCTGATAAGGTGACACCGACCGCAGTAAATAATAACTTAAAAACTGAATTAATTTTGCTCCAAAAAACATCTTGAGAGGTTGCTGCTCTGATTAATTCGTTAATTCCTTCAACTCCATAAATGATTAAAATAAAAGGAATGGCAATTGAGGCACAAATCACAAAAATTATTACTGGTAAAGCTTTAATTAATTCAAATAAGCCTTTTTCTAGGTTAAAACGCAATAATTGTAATTTAAAGTGTCCTAGGATAATTCGAGGCAAATCTCGCCAATTTTTGGGCGTAGAAATCTGCTTAATAAAAGACAGCGCAAAAGCTGCCCATACCGACTCCGCTTTATCGTGTCGCCAAGCATTAAACCAAACCGTCCGACCTCCCTTTTCTCGTAAATATTCCTCTAACATTTTCATAAAAGAAGACTTGCCACTACCCCACTCTCCCTCAACCGATAAAGTTAGGGGTGGTTGTGTCTGCTGATGCAACAAAAATTCAGCGATCGCTATTACATAAGGCTCAAATCCGAGAGCATCATTATTAGTCGCTTGATCGCTGACGCTAGTATTGCGGATAGATTCAGGAAAATCGGACATGGTAGTTATTTTTAGGTGACAGAGAACGGAGAAGAAAATAGATTACCTTAAGTAGCTGGTTATAATTAAATTAAAAATAGATTTTAGGTTCGATCCCCCCTGCCCCCCTTGATAAGGGGGGTGCCGATCCCCCCTTAGTCCCCCCTTTAATCCCCCCTTGATAAGGGGGGCATCTGATAATTTTTAACGCCTACCTACTTATCAATCCGAGAAACGCTGTATATAGCCTCCTATGCAACAAAAAAAGCAACGAAGAAAAGACATTTTCATAATATTATCTAAACCCTATAGGTTCTGTCAGTTAGGGGATAGAAGATTTAACTTAGTGTCTATAGAGTTATTGGGGTTTAGTTTTACTAGGAATCAGAATTAATGACCAGTAGGTGACAGCCTCTGGATCGACTTCTGTAATCGGAATAATTTGCTGATTGGGTAAGGTTGCTCGTTCGATGTAGAGGGCGCGTTCTAATAATCCTAATTCATCGAGAATATCGCGAACTTTAGCGAAATGTCTGCCTAATTTAATAATCGCCGCTGCATCAATAAATACTAGGCGATCCCGCAATATTTCCGCCTCTAAAGTAGCGGGCATGATACTAAATACGTCATTTCGATAAGTGATAGGTACACCCAGCATTGCTGCACTTGCCATCACTGAAGAAATACCCGGCACGACTTCAATTGAAAAGCGATCACACAAGCGATTAAAGATATACATAAACGTGCCATACAACATCGGATCGCCCACACATAGCACCGCCACATCTAGACCTAAGTTTAACTGTTCGGCGATATTTTCGGCGGCAATATCATAATGAGGTTGAGAACTGCGCTCGACACTAAAAGGTAAAGGCATGGGAATTTCTATCTGCTCGGGACGGATAAAATCCGACACAATTGCCCGTGCCAAAACTTTGCCACTTTCTAAGGTAGGATAGGCAATTACCGGAACAGTTGTGAGAATCCGGTGTGCTTTTAGCGTCAACAATTCGGGATCGCCGGGCCCGATTCCTAATCCATAAAGTTTGCCTAATTTATTCATAATTCGTTCTCTTTTGCTAAAGCATTGACTGCTGCTGCCGCGATTGCGCTGCCTCCCCTACGTCCGTGCAGGGTAATAAATGGCACGCCACGACTATTAGTTGCTAATTCTGTTTTCGACTCTGCCGCTCCTACAAATCCCACGGGAAAGCCTAAAATCAAAGCTGGTTTATCTACATTTTGATCGAGCAATTCTAGTAGGCGAAAAAGTGCGGTTGGTGCATTACCAATGGCTACCACCGCTCCAGCTAAATGAGGTCGCCAAAGTTCTAAAGCGGCAGCGGAGCGGGTATTATTAATTTGCCGTGCTAACTCGGTCACTTCTGGATGATTGAGGGTACAAATAATCGGATTATTTTTAGGTAAACGGGCTTTGGTAATGCCATTAGCGACCATTTGAGAATCACAGAGAATTGCTGCACCCCCAGCGAGGGCATTTCGTCCGATTTTAACCGCGTCCGGTGATGCTTCTAAATCTTTTGTTATGTCTGTCATCCCACAGGAATGAATTAGACGAACCGCCACATGAGCTAAATCATCGGGGAGATTTTTCCAGTTAGTTTCAGCCCGAATAATAGCAAAAGATTTGCGGTAAATTTCCTCACCATTCTTAATGTATTCCATTCTATTCATCTAAATTTTTCGATTTTTGGGAGCTTAAAATTTGGGCTATGAGCGGGGGAATCTTGGTAAATTCTCCCTCAAATATGGGTGTTTTTAAGAATTTTTGACTATCACCCACATAGACTTGATAAGCTTCCATTATTTGGCCATTTTCCTCGATGGTAGTTCCTAAAAGGGTAATTTCGGCTAGACCTGGTTGAGCGCAGGATTTAGCACAACCTGTCAAATGAATATTAACAGGAGAATTGCAGGTTAAGCGTTCTTTCAAATAATCTGCCAAGAGAGAAGCATGAATTTGAGTTGCAGTGGCCGCCGCTGCACAGCCCGGTTTACCGCTACAGGCAACTATCCCCGCATCCCATCCAAGAGAAGCGGATAATCCTAGTGATGCCAGTTTTGGCAACAATTCTGACACTTTTTCATCGGGAATATCGGGTAATATAACAGTCTGCCAAGGGGTTAATCGTAACTGACCACTGCCAAAAGTTTCTGATAGTGCCGCTAATCCCCATAGTTGATTAGCCGTCAATTGTCCTAATCTTAATGATAGACCAATATAAGACAATCCGGGTTGCTTTTGAGGATGAATTCCTAGATGAAAATAGGGTTGAGTAGAATGGGCAGCCTGCTGGTATTCTTGCCCTTTTATTATGCCGGTAGAAGTCCGATGTAATTGGGAGTTAACTTGTTCGAGATATTTGGCCAATCCCCAATCTTTGAGCAGGTGTTTCATCCGAGGTTTTTTACCCTTGATATTGGGGGTTTGTTGAACATAATCGACATAAACCTTTACTAGAGCTTTGACCACAGCTAAACAGTTTTCTGGCTCAATTAATAAGTCCGTGTCATAGAATTGTTTATCTCCTCCGAGGGCTAATCGAAAGCAAACAAGAGAAGTTAAATTTGTCGGATTATTGACGGTAATTGCCGATAGCTGAATCTCGTTATAGCGGTGTTGCCAGGCCATAGTTGAACCAGTGCCAATTCCCACTGCACCACCGCCATCGATGCCGATACTAAATTTAGGACTTAGTTGGGCAATTGATGGATAATTTTGGATAAAATTATCTAATTCTTGGACTAATGGACGAGTATCGATCGATTCTTGACAGTCAATTCCAGCCGTGGGACTAGACATTATATTACGCAGATGATCGATACTGGGATTATGGGCAGCTAACCCTAATTTTTGCAGGGTTTGAAATTCTTCTAAACTGGGGGATTTTTGCAGTCCGCGAATTTGCAGATTTGCCCGATTGGTAACTTGTATTGTCGTCTGCCATTGTTCGAGCCAAGTGGCGATCGCTTTTCCCTGTGGAGAATTGAGCCATCCACCGGGGGTGCGGAGACGAATTAAAAACCCATCCTGGGCAGCAGTTCCATAAAATAAACCGGGACAAGCATTTGCTTCAACTAACCAATTCACCGTTGTTTGTTCTCCATGCGACGCAGAGAAGTAGTTAGAAAATTATTTGTCTATCTACCGATTAAAAACTTGTAATTGGCATTCTGACTCGCAAGGAAAAAGGGAAGATGTACTCTTTTTACTTTTTACTTGATTACAGCTGCGGCACAGTACCAGAATTGCACTGGACTTTCCCAAAGACAAGCTTAAATATTATACCACGTTTTCGGTTGAAACTCAGTATCGTTAAGAATCGCTACATTTTCACCCCTTTGTGCCAAGACAAATAAACCTTGACGATAAGCATATTTATCCGCTCCTTCTTCGATTTCAATGCCGGCTACTGCCCCATATAATTGTTTGTGGTTATATTCTGGGAAAAATTGCCTAAATTCGATTAGATTCTTGATTAATTCTTTGACATCATCTACACTTAAACTACTTTTGACTTCCACTACTAGCACATGATTCTCATTAGTTACTAACACATCAATTTCTAGGGTTTTACCGTCGAGACGTTTTCTGACTCTTTGACTAA
>NZ_JAPZQM010000525.1:0-9619 GCF_027530565.1 Microcystis sp. LE19-10.1B
TGACAAAGGTTTATACTGTCTAAGATACAGGAAAAGTTCCGAAAATAATCGATAATATAGGTCTTCATCCTTTTGAAACTGCACTTCTACCAGATAAAAGGGCAAATTTTCTAGATTATCGAGCGGCAAAAATAAACCATCCAATCGAAAAGCTAGTTGTTTGACTTCTTGGGAAGTAAATCGATAATTGCTAACCCTAGCATCGGGTCGCTCAATTAATTCAAAGAACGAATCGGGAAAATCGAGAAACATTCGATAGAATATGCTGTCAGTTTTCATGCTGTCACAAAATTACCTGTAATTTCCGCTTAATCCGCCAACAAAAGAGAATTAACCTATGATCATCCCATCCTTTCTGCAACCCGGTGCTAAAGTTTCTCTGGTGGCCACCAGTGGTGCCGTCAAGGAATTAGCCGCCCTAGAAAAAGGCGTAGAAATCTGGCGATCGAGGGGTTATCAAGTGGAATTTAGCGAGAATTGGTCGAATCGTCTCGGTTATCTCGCTGGTAGCGACGAGCAACGTCGTCAAGCTTTAGCCCAAGCATGGCAAGATCCCGATTGTCAAGCAATTCTCTGCGCTAGGGGGGGTTACGGTAGCGCTCGCCTCTTAGAAAATTGGACATGGGCAAAAACTAACCCGAAATGGTTAATCGGTTTTTCCGACGTGACGGGGATTTTATGGAGTTTAGCGAAACAGGGCATCTGTAGCGTTCACGGGCCAGTTTTAACCACCTTAGCCCAAGAAAGTCCCCAATCAATTGATCGCCTCTTTTATCTTCTGGAAGGTCGTCCTTTAGCCCCTCTTGTCGGTCAAGGTTGGGGTGGGGGCAAAGTGCGGGGACGCTTATTACCAGCTAATTTAACCGTAGCCACCCATCTCCTCGGAACCTCGGTTCAACCCACCCTAGAGGGGGTAATTTTAGCCCTAGAGGACGTAACCGAGGCCCCCTACCGGATCGATCGAATGTTAACTCAGTGGCGAATGCTGGGCATTTTCTCCCAAATTAAAGGCATTGCCCTCGGTCGTTTTAGCCGTTGTCTGGCAGCCCCCGGTAGTGATAGTCAAACCGTAGAGGAAGTCTTAAAAGAGCGTTTGGGCGATTTGGGTATTGCGGTTATTGCTGAGTTACCTTTCGGTCATGATGGCGATAATGCCGCTTTACCGGTGGGAACAATGGTAGAACTGGACGGGGATCGGGGAATCTTAGAATTTTTCTATCCCCAATGATCCACTTTTTTGATAGTATCTTAGAGAAGTGTTAACAAATGTAACAAAAAATTAATTATAGATGAAAGTATTAGTTGTCGGTGCGACAGGAACCCTAGGGCGACAGATCGTGCGTCATGCCATCGATCAGGGACATCAAGTGCGTTGTTTGGTACGCAGTCAGAGAAAAGGGGCTTTTTTGAAGGAATGGGGCGCGGAATTAGTCGGGGGAACCCTACGGGATAAGAGTACCATTATTGCCGCTTTAGAGGGAATGGACGCGGTGATCGATGCCGCTACTGCCCGGGCGACGGACTCAGCCAGCATTAAACAGGTGGATTGGGATGGTAAAGTTAATCTGATTCAAGCGGCCAAAACCGCCGGGGTAGATCGCTTTATTTTCTTTTCGATTCTCAATGCCGAAAAATATCCCAACGTGCCTTTGATGGAGATAAAACGCTGTACCGAGAAATTTATAGCAGAATCGGGTTTAAAATATACAATTCTGCGTCCCTGTGGCTTTATGCAGGGGTTAATCGGTCAATACGCCATCCCGATGTTAGATAATCAAACGGTCTGGATCACGGGGGAAAGTACGGCGATCGCCTACATGGACACCCAAGATATCGCTAAATTCGCCGTTCGCGCCCTAGAAGTCCCCGAAACCGTCGGTCAATCCTATCCTGTGGTGGGCAGCAAAGCTTGGAAAGCTGAAGAAATTATCGAAGTTTGCGAACGCTTATCGGGTAAAGAGGGGAAAATTTGGCGTTTACCCATGGGATTACTGCGTTTTATGCGGGGAATAAGCCGTTGTTTCCAATGGACTTATAATATATCCGACCGACTAGCTTTTGCGGAAGTTCTCGCTAGTGGTCAAGCTCTTGATGCCCCCATGGCAGAAGTTTATCAAGTATTTGGCCTTGATCCGAGTCAAACAACTACTTTAGAATCCTATTTACAAGAATACTTTAGCCGCATTCTCAAGAAGCTCAAGGAAATCGACTTCGAGAAACAAAAAGCTCAGAAGAAGAAGAAAACTCCTTTCAAAAAGAAAGCGTGAACCAGCAGTAGGAAAATTTGTCAATGCCCAAAATCGGCATTATTTACAACGATATTAAGCCTATCGCTTGTAAAACAGCCCATCAGATACAAGATCAGCTACTTTCCCGAGGTTGGCAGGTGTTTATGGCTACCGGAAGCGGTGGCCTGCTAGGCCATTCTAAACCCTCTCGTCCGGTTTGTTTTACCCCGATCGATCAGTTAGTCCCCCCCCACTTCGATCAGGATTTAAGTTTTGCGATCGTGTTGGGGGGCGATGGTACAGTCCTATCGGCGGCCCGGCAGTTGGCCACCCTCAATTTGCCCCTGTTAACGGTCAATACGGGACACATGGGCTTTTTGACCGAAATTTACCTAAATCAGCTTGAACCCGCCTTAGAACTGGTTCTAGAGGGGAATTACACCCTCGAAAATCGCTCGATGATCACAGTGCGACTATTTCGCGAAGATACCCTCCTCTGGGAGGCACTTTCTCTCAATGAGGTGGTCGTCCACCGCGAACCCCTCACCAGTATGTGTCATTTTGAGATTCAAATTGGTGAACACGCGCCCGTCGATATCGCTGCCGATGGGGTGATTCTCTCCACTCCTACCGGTTCTACTGCCTATGCTCTCAGCGCCGGTGGCCCGGTAATAACTCCCGATGTGCCGGTATTACAATTAGCCCCCATTTGTCCCCATTCTTTAGCTTCCAGGTCCTTGGTATTTTCTGACAAGGAAACTGTAAATATTTTCCCAGCAACTGCTAATCGGATGGTGATGGTAGTGGACGGTAATGGCGGTTCTTATATCTTGCCAGAAGATCGAATTAATGTGCAGAAATCCCCCTACAATGTTCATTTTATTCGCCTGCAATCGACGGAATTCTTCCGCATCCTCCGGGAAAAATTGGGTTGGGGTTTGCCTCATATTGCTAAACCAACTTCGGTGGAATTACCTTAATCAGTTATCAGTTATCAGTTATCAGTTATCAGTTATCAGTTATCAGTTATCAGTTAAGTAGTCGGACATAAATTCTGTTGTCTATCTTAAGAAATGTAAATTGCCGCAATTCCTACTGACGACCGACTCCTTACCCCACAGTTAACTTTACTTTTATCCAACTACTTATCAGATGTGAGTTTTCAGTTGACTGATTACTGATTACTGTTTACTGATCGCTGAATTTATGCTCTCTTTTCGTGCCAAAATAGCTTTTTATTTAGAGGATGTCACCACGGCGATCGGACTGACGGTAAATCTGCTTATCTTAGCATTAATTTTACTATCTTTGGGGATTTATGTGGCTCAAACCTATCCCTTATCCGCCACTTGGCAAATGTGGTTACGTCAGCTTGATTGGGGAATTTTAAGCTTATTTTCCCTAGAGTATTTAATTCGGTTTTGGTGTGCGGAATCAAAACTAGGCTTTGTTTTTAATATTTTTTCGATCCTAGATTTATTGTCAATTCTGCCCCTATTTTTTGGTTTTTTTGATATTAGATTTTTTAGAATTTTTCGCTGGTTTAGAATTTTGCGAGTGATTCGTTTTTTTGGTTCCGATCTTTCTATTTTTAGGATTAAAACTTCCGATCAGATAGTATTTACTCGCATATTACTAACTCTATTCTCGATTATTTTTGTCTATGCAGGTTTAATTTATCAGATCGAACACCCGATTAATTCCCAAGTCTATCGGACATTTTTTGATGCTTTTTACTTCGCCATTGTGACTATGACTACCGTGGGATTTGGGGATGTAACTCCCCTTTCCGATGGGGGCAAAATGGTGACAGTTTTAATGATTTTAACGGGAGTTTTGTTAATTCCCTTGCAGATTAGCGCTCTGACTAAACAACTATTAAAATCTGGCACTCAAATTGATTATCCTTGTCCAGATTGTGGTTTACCCCGTCACGATATAGATGCCAATTTTTGTAAAAACTGTGGGGCAAAACTCTTAAAAAAACCTGATTGAGACTAATTCTGGCGAAATTCAGGAGCCGGTCGTCAGGAGATTATTTTTATTTATTCTCCCCACTTCCCCGCTTCCCCACTCCCTCACTTCCCCACTTCCCCACCCCCAATCCGTCTAAATGTTAAGTTAAGTATCGAAGAGCGGCCGTTTCATCACCCAGTAGTAATATAATCACTGAGTTATCAACTTTGATCCTTGAGTATGACTGCATTCACCACAACCCCCACCCTTGCCAATTTGCCCGCCAGTGACAGCCGTAGCCGCGTCAGTGAATTTATGAAATCCCTACAGGATGAAATTTGTCAGGGATTAGAAGAAGTGGATGGACAAGCAAAATTTATCGAAGATAGTTGGCAACGGCCCGAAGGTGGCGGCGGACGTTCGCGAGTTTTGCGGGAAGGGGCAATTTTTGAACAAGCAGGGGTGAATTTTTCGGAAGTTTGGGGGAAAGAATTACCTCCTAGCATTGCCAAACAACGGCCCGAGGCTGCCGGTCATCAATTTTATGCCACGGGAACCTCGATGGTCTTGCATCCTCACAATCCTTATATTCCCACGGTTCACCTCAATTATCGCTATTTTGAAGCAGGTCCGGTTTGGTGGTTTGGCGGTGGTGCCGATTTAACTCCCTACTATGCTTTTGAAGAAGATGCTAGTCATTTTCACCGCACTTTTAAACAGGTTTGCGACCAACATCATCCCGAATATTATCCCGTTTTTAAACGCTGGTGTGATGAATATTTTTATCTCAATCATCGTCAGGAAGCCAGAGGCATCGGCGGGATTTTCTTTGATTACCAAGACGGTTTAGACCCTCTCTATCGGGGTCCTTTTGCCGAAAGTGATGCCGCTATCTATTCAGAAAAATTATCTCCCCAACAACCCCGCAACTGGGAAGAAATTTTTAGTTTCATTAATGACTGTGGCCGAGCTTTTCTACCCGCTTACGTTCCCATTGTCCAGAAACGGCGCTCGACGGAATACGGTGACAGAGAACGTCAGTTTCAACTCTATCGTCGCGGTCGTTATGTAGAATTTAATTTAGTTTATGATCGTGGCACAATTTTTGGGTTGCAAACTAACGGTCGTACCGAATCAATTTTGATGTCTTTACCTCCTTTAGTCCGTTGGGAATACTGTTATCAACCTGCACCAAACACCCCAGAAGCAAAACTCTATGATGTCTTCCTAAAACCCCAAGATTGGGTTAATTGGCAAGGTTAAATCAGTTATCAGTTATCAGTTATCAGTTATCAGTTATCAGTTACCAGTTTACCGTTCACTGAAAATACTTCCCACACCCTTGTCAAGTAAATAAATCTAAAAATTTTGGCTAATTTTTGGACACCTCTCCATACTCGTCTGGAAACCACGGTGAAAAAGGGACAATTACTACCTAAAAATGCGTCTCTGTTAGTGGCATTGTCGGCAGGTCAGGATTCCCTTTGTTTAGGTCAATTATTGCTGGATTTGCGCTCTCGTTGGGGTTGGCAACTAGCGATCGCTCATTGTGATCACCGTTGGTCTCAGGACCGAGGATTAGTGGATCATGTGCAGAAAATCGCCGAAATTTGGCAATTACCCGTTTATATTGCCACCGCACCCCCCATGGCGGAAACGGAAGCCAAGGCCCGACAATGGCGTTATCAAGCTTTACAAACAATCGCCCAAGAACAGGGTTTTAATTATCTTCTCACGGCACACACGAGGAGCGATCGAGCGGAAACTTTTCTTTATAATCTCACGCGCGGGGCGGGTAGTGATGGACTTTCTGCCTTAACTTGGTTGACAAGTTTAACCCCAGATATTTTTTTAGTCCGTCCCCTCTTAAATGTCACTCGCGAGGAAACTTTCGCTTTTTGTCAAAGTCGAGAATTACCGATCTGGTATGATCGAGCTAATGAGAATTTACGCTATGCTCGCAATCGCATCCGTCTGGAATTATTACCCTACCTGCAAACTAATTTAAATCCCCAAATCGAAAAACATCTCGCCCAAACTGCCGAAATTTTGGAAGCAGAAAGCGATTATTTAGATAGTATTGCCCGGGATATTTTTCGTCAGGTTATCGATCTAGATCAACAAAGACTCGATCGCTCCCCTTTACAAATTCTACCTCTAGCGATACAAAGACGAGTGATTCGTTTATTTTTGGCTCAATATTTACCCTCATCCCCTAATTTTGCCGAAGTTGAGTCAGTGGTTAATCTCATTACTGGTGTTAATCGCGATGCCACTTCCTCCCTAACGGGCAAAATTCGGGTAGAAGTACAACAAAATTGGCTATATATCAGTGATCAGTGATCAGATTACAGTTTTAAGTGGACAGTGTTAGGTGAAAACTTCGCTACTTTCTTTTCACTGATTAAGTGGGTGGGTGGAATTAAATATAAGATGAACGTAGGTTGGGTTGAAGCATGAAACCCAACACCCGCTCATGTTACGCTACCGCTAACCCATCCTACAAATAATTGTGCCTCCCTACTTACTGCTTACTGTTTACTGTTCACTGAAAAACCCCATCTCCCCATTCTAGTTATCTCTAGCTAACTTTTACAGCAATTGGTTTAAGAAGAAACTATAATTAGTAATACAATTAAACTAAAAATAAAATTGGCGGGGCATAATGAGCGAAACTAAAGTAATTAATCGAGAAAATTTACTGGTCAATCTCCGGCAACAACTGCGAGCCGGACAACAGGAATTAGCCGATTGGCAAGGGGGAAAAATGGCCATTTCTGCGGTGCCGGGGGCAGGAAAATCCCACAGTTTGGCCGTAGCTGCCGCCATGGTTATTGCTCGTGAGCAACTTCATGCTAAAAAACAGTTAATTATTGTCACCTACACCCGCTCGGCTGCCGCTAGTATTAAAGCTAAAATTAAACAACGCTTGCAAGATTTACAACTTTCAGCCCAAGGTTTTAGCGTTCAAACTCTGCATGGACTGGCCCTACAATTAGCCCGTCGTTACCCGGAATTATCGGGATTAGACCTCGAATCTTCTACCTTAGTTATTCCGACTCCTAGCCACAGAATTATTAGAAACTCGGTGGAAAAATGGCTAATTGCCGACCCAATTCGTTATCAAAAGTTATTAGAAGGAGTGGAATTTGATGGGGAAGAAACCGAAAGATTACGCCGTCAATCGGTGCTGAGAACCGAAATTTTACCTAGTCTTGCCTATACGGCCATTCATGAGCTAAAAAGTTCGGGATTATCACCGCAGCAAGTTTGGGAATTAAGCCACTACACCGACGATAATTATCAAATTCTCGCTATTGCTAGTGGTTTGTACCAACAGTATGAAATCCTGATGCGTCAGAAAAACTATATAGATTATGATGACATGATTTTAGGAGCCTTGCGGGTATTAGAGGAAGAAAAAATTCGCCGACAATGGCAAAAATCTGTCTTTGGAGTCTTTGAAGATGAGGCACAGGATTCTAGTCCTCTCCAAGAAAAACTAATTACTATTTTAGCAAAAAATAATGACGGGGAAATACCTAATTTAATTCGCGTCGGCGATCCCAATCAAGCCATTAATTCTACCTTTACCCCCGCCGATCCTGTTTACTTTAATTGGTTTTGTGAAAGTTGTCAAAACGAAGGCAATTTATCCACTATGAACCAAGCAGGTCGCAGCAATACTAAAATTATCGAAGCTGCTAATTTAGTTTTACAATGGGTTGATCGAGATTGGAAACAGGGAAAAGATAATCATAAAGTTACCGAGGCTCCTTTTCGGGTTCAAGCGATCCTTCCCGTCAGCGCCGAAGATCCCCAACCTAATCCAGTTAAGGAGGGAAAAGGATTAGAAATTTATCAACCCGATGACATTTATCAAACAGTGGAATTAATTGAAAAACGTCTAGTTAAATTACTCCAAGAAAACCCTCAACATAATGCGGCTATCCTCGTTAGAGAAAATCGACAGGGACACTTTTTTGCTCAAAAATTCGCCCATTTTTACAAAAGTTATCAAATCAGAATTTTTGAAGCTAACGAGATTGATCGCTTTTCCCAAATTCCCGCCGAAATGCTGAAACTATTGGCTTTTGTCGAACGTCCCCACTCTCCCGATTATCTCAAAGCGGCCTTAGAAGTGCTACAATTTAGGGGTTTAATTACTGCCCAAGACTTAAATCCTTTAGTTACCTATCCCGAACAATTTCTTTATCCCACTCCCCTCGATCCCGAACTGAAATCTAACGAAAAAATCGCCCGTCGTTATTGCTGCAGTTTACTAAAAGCTAGATTAGAATTACCCCATTATCAACTCCTGTCTTTTTTCGCTATGACTCTCCAATATTCAGGGTCAGAATTAGCCACATTGCAAAAATTAACCGCCCGTATTTATCAGGAAACTGCTGGTAATAGTTCTCTAAAAAATACAATCAATACTCTCAATGAAATTATCGCCTCTGAGCGCTTTGAAGGGGTGGAAGAAGATAACGACGATTGTTATACTCGTCCCGGACAACTGACGATTATTACTATGCACAAAGCCAAGGGTTTAGACTGGGATTATGTTTTTATTCCCTTTCTTCATGAAGATATTATTCCTGGCAAACCTTGGGTTCCCAATGGGGCGAAATTTTTGGGAGATTTTACCCTCGCAGAAGTAGCCCGGGCGCAAATTCGAGCAGCGGTTCATCAACGCTATTTAAACCCCGACAGCATACCAATTATTCCCCCACCTTTAAGCGCTTGGTTAGAAGCTGGACAACTTAAAAAAGCTGAAGAATACCGACTTTTGTATGTAGCGATGACGCGAGCAAAAAGACTTTTATGGATGTCGAGTGAAAAAAAAGCTCCTTTCCGTTGGAACACTTTTCGCGGAGATGAAAGTAGTCAATTACAGGATAAAAATCCCTGTCCTGTCTTTCCTGTTTTAATCAATGCTTTCCCCGATTCTTTCTGTGTTTAACTGTTGCTGCAGTGTCCGCGGATAAAGAATTAGGAAGACAAACCACCAGAGGAGTATAGGAATAGATAGGAGTAGAGTTAACCAGAGACGCTGGGTTAAAAACCAACAGCCGGCAATCAGGGCAATTCCTGTCAATAAAATCGACCAAGGTTGACACCAACGGGGTTTGTGGTCCCAAACGTTATCGGATTTCGAGTTAGACATTAGTTAAGGGGCGGTAATTTACTAACTTGATTTTATCGTACCTGACTATTCAGATAACTGCTACAATTTTGGGTAATTCTATCAATAGAGTTTCTTATCTCTAGACAAACTAAGCTAAATTTTCCGGCTCTTCGTTACCCTTTATGCTAAATCAACATACAAGATGCCAAGATAACATACTTCTAACCCAAAAATTCCGAAAGTTTCTAAAGCCATAGCCTCTCCGTTTTATTAGTTTAAGTTTATTGTTGATTCCCTCGACCAC
>NZ_JAPZQM010000129.1:0-4182 GCF_027530565.1 Microcystis sp. LE19-10.1B
TCTCGAAGATAGGTTAATAAGGTATTTGGCGAGATTCCTGCTAACTGACAAATTTTTTGGTGCGGTATCTTTTGGCTCTTTAACCAGAGAACTTCCATCTTCAGTTGAACCCGGGGATGGGGATGATGAAATCTTTCCTAAGAAAGTGAGTTCTTTTCTTCTTCCGTGAATTCTAGGTTAATCATGTTTTCAATGAGTGCTTTGCTTCTAATTATGACTCTTAAACTATATTATTGTCCTTGAGTAAAAAATGCAAGTTGTAGCCGTGCAAAGTATATTTATTTCAAAATGAGAATTGCTGAGATTTTACTGTCATCGAAGAAGAAAAAGAAATACGAGTGAGACGGTGGAATCAGCTTCACTTTGAAGACTTTGCCCAGACTATCCTAGATGTGGTAAGAGTAGATCATCCTGACTATGACCGTCCTCTACTCATTGGGACTATGGCGAGGGAGTTGACTACCGTCGAATTGCGTCTGGCCTACAGTCATCGTTCCCCAGTTGAAACTAATTTCTTTGTGGCTCAGGATACAGCGGGGATGGAGATGCCGAGAGCTTGGACGGAGAATTCTATCAGGCGTCGAATTGGTCTGGCTTTGTTGGCTGGTTGTTTACTTAAAGCGATCGCTGCTGTCTGCGAACCGCTCGCTACAGGACCCTGGGATAAGAAACCCCAACCAACTGCTGGTCGTTTGAGCCATCACCTCAATATTCGGGTCAATGATTTTTCGGCACTTGCTCTCAAGGGTGTGCCATCGAGAAACTACCGAAAAATTCAAAAACCCCAGCCCATCAAGGATTTGCCGTTACCTGATGCCGCTTAAATTGGTAAAACACGAGAATTTGGCTGTGCCATTTAAACTCGCTTCCACAGATTTAGAACACGACGCCTCATCTATCTGAGAAAGGCTGTAACTTTTTCTTGAACTAAATTTAGCATCAAGTTTTTATCAGCCAAGTTCATTGCTATGACTGGGGTATAGATTTTTGGAGATGTCTAATGTGACGGGTTCCGCATCGATCGCTTCCGTGGTATGATTCGGGCGACATCCGATCGATCCCCCCTTCCTGTAGATGAGCGAACTATCCCCCACCGTCTCCGTCATCGTTCCCTGCTATAACCAAGGTATTTATCTCGATGAAGCGATCCAATCGGTTCTCGGACAGACCTATCAAGATTTCGAGATTATTATCGTCGATGATGGATCGGACGACGGGCTGACGGGGCTGACGAACGATCTCCTACGAGATTACCGACGAAAGAGAACGCGGGTGATCCGTACCGAGAATCGGGGAGTGGTTAGCGCTCGCAATACAGCGATCTCCCACGCGAGGGGTAAATATATCCTGCCCCTCGATGCCGATGACCGAATCGGTAGCGAATATTTAGAGAAAGCGGTAAAAATTCTCGATGATAATCCCGATACGGGGATCGTTTACTGCGAGGTGGAGTTTTTCGGCGAGCGGCAGGGTAAATGGGAGTTACCTCCCTACCGATTTCCCGATATATTAGTACAGAACGTGATTTTCTGCTCCGGTTTTTTTAGAAAATCCGACTGGGAGAAAGTCGACGGATATAATCCTAATATGAACGATGGCTGGGAAGATTACGATTTCTGGCTAGCGATAATCGAAACGGGAAGAAAAGTATATAGAATTTCAGAAATTTTGTTTTATTATCGACAAAAAAAATCTTCTAGAAATACGGAGGCGAATTCAAGAGCGATCGCTCTCCATACCCGAATCTTTCAAAATCATCGAGAACTTTATCTACAAAATATAGAAATTCTATTTGAATGTATCTACGGGAATTGGTCGAAAATCGATGAATTGAGGGAAGTCATCCACGAGAATCGATTAACAGTTGAAGAGTTGGGCGAGCGGCTCGATGATTTTGTAGCGCAACGAGATCGGGCTATTCTCAGAATCCAACAGTTAGAAGACCATGAGAGAGAACTCGAGCAGGAATTATCCAAAACCCAAAAGTACTTTTTGAACGCTCGACGGGAAGTGGAAGAGCTTACGGAAGCGATCCGTCCCTTGCAAGAGATGCGAGAGAGTAAATTAGGGACGATGCTCGCGCTCTGGCACGAATTTAAGAAAAAAATCGGTTTTTAATAGAGAATGGTCGCTCGATGCTCAATCGTTGTCTGGAAGTCTTAACACTCGCTTCGTTTGTTTCCAAGTCGTTCTAATTTTCCAGAACTTACTACTTTCCATTCCTGTAATGACATCTTGAGCTTTCTGCAATTCTGTAGATATTTTTTCGATAAGATGTAAATGTTTACTTCGTTCTGCTTGTAACTCTGACTCGGTAATTTCCAGTTCTTGAATTCTCTGTTGGTGGGTTGTATTCCGAGCGAGCAGATCGTCTCTTTCTTCCTTGAGTTTTACATAAATCGCGCTGGTTAAACAGGTGGGAAGCTCGCTATAGCAAGGATCGACCATCATTTTACGCAAAAAGAGTTGCAGGTCGGTTGAGATGCGATCACTCTGTTGATTCTGTAAGGTTTGCTGGGAAAGATGCACGCGAAAAAACGAGAGAGTTCGATCAATAAATCCCACCTTATAGTTCAGCATGATCCGACACCACATATCGATGTCCACGTGTTGGCAGAGATCAGGATCGAATTCCCCTACGGTATCGAAAACTTCTTTGCGGATTAAAACCGTGCTGGGTTCGCCGATTTTATTAATACATCCCTCTAAAAAACGCGGGTCGCTTAATAAACTTCTTCCCGACTGAACTAACGCGAGTCGTGACCAACCGGAATGTAAATTCTCGATCTGACGCACGATCGCCAAACAGGTATCGTTCGTTTTCGCCTCCTCCGACAGAAGAAGATCGCGGCGGGAAAACACCAATCCAATCTCTCTATCGCTCTCCGCCAGTTCGACCATTTCCGACACACAATTTGCGTCAAGAAGGTCATCTTGTAATAAAAATTTAATATATTTACCCCTCGATCGGGAAACCGCACAATTCCAATTATCGACCATCCCCAAGTGCTCATGAGTGAAGACTTGACAATCTAACGCGGTTTGTTGTTGAAAGTCTTTAACGATCTCTAAAGTGCGATCGGTCGAGCCGTCATCGGAAATAATAATCTCTAAAGCCGGATAGGTTTGCGCTCGGACTGACGCAAGTGTTTCCTCTAAAAATCTCTCGCCTTGGTAGGTCGGGATCACGATACTTACGGGGGGGGAAGAAACGATCATCGTTTTTGAAAAAATTTGTTTCCCGAAATGGAGGCGGGACATATTCTACCACACATTCCGCACCCGGCTCTTCTAGGTTCTGTGTGAGCATGGTATAATAGTAACACAGAACAGGAGGTGGGTTATGTGGATAAATTTTGATCAAATCCTCGATTTACCAAATGTAACAGTGGTCAATTATCAAAAAATTGCTCAGACAATTTTCCTAAAGCTCGCTCTTTTAAATGAAACAATTGAATGTCCGAATTGCCATCAAACCTTGGACAGAATCAATCAAACAGAGTATAATAGACCTCTTGCATAAATACGAAAACAAACGATAGAAACAATAATGGGAGGGACTTTCAGTTAATTATTTATTAGTAGTTGATAATCTTCAAAAATGTTGCTGTACAAGGATCGACTTAAGACTTTTGCAAGAGGTCTAATCTAGTCAGAGATTTGTCAATATTAGGCAATCCGGTATATTTAGAAGTACCACGCCGCCAGTTTCATTGTCAAAAGTGCCAAAAGTATATCAGCGAAAGACTGAGTTTTATGAGATTAAGACAGCCTCATACAATTCGCTATGAATCGATGATTTATGAGAGAGTAAAAAATTGTAGCATCGAAGAAATAAGTCGAGAAGAAGGGTTAGGATGGGAAGAAGTTGAGTTAATATTTAATCACTGTGCTAAAGAACTAGAAAAGGAAGAGTGGGAAGCCTGAGAGGGGGACAAGCGAGCTAGAAGTTAGATAGGGCAAGCGATATCGCTCTTTGTCCTTTGATGTAATCCTTCAACCGATAGCGGCTAATTTGCATTAGCTCTTCTATATTTTTTGGGAACATTTGATGTAGCTGGAGCCAATGATAGAGATGTTGACCCACATAAAAACTACTGTGTCTGCGTTGACCTTTATATCTTTTTTCAGGTCTTGTGACATATTTTTGGATTCCCATATCCTTAATTTTTTTACCTTGCA
>NZ_JAPZQM010000715.1:0-1435 GCF_027530565.1 Microcystis sp. LE19-10.1B
CGTAGCGACTGTCTTGATTGTCAAGGGGTAACTCAAAAAACAATCAAGGAGTTGCTGTCGAACCTAAAATCTCAAGCCAGAAAAAAGCGCAGCAAAAACTAAGTCGCTCAGGTTAAACCAAAGCAAGCGCAACCCTTGATCAGAGATAACAAAAAGTGTGAATCTCTAGGAACAAGGTGGTAAATTGTCAGCAAGCTGCCAAGGCTGATTTTGGCGAACCATTGCATTAAGAATAACTAAGATTTTCCGCACACAAGCAGTCAGAGCCAGTTTTTTTGATTTACCTCGTCCGACTAGGCGTTCGTAAAAGGTTTTAATCACCGGATTATGACGCATAGCTACCACCGCTCCCATGTAAAGAGTCGCCCGAATCTGAGCGCGACCTCCCTGAATCATTCGCTTACCTTTATGTTGACCACTATCAGGATTAATCGGTGCGACACCGACTAAGCGAGAGATTTGTTTGGCGGTTAATTGACCGAGTTCTGGTAAGTCGGAGACGAGAGTAGTAGAAATTACTTGACCAATCCCCGGCACGGTTTTGAGTAAATTAACTTTCTCGAGCCATTGTTGGTTAGCTTGGGTCAATTCCTCAATTTCTTGATTGAGTTTTTCGAGGCAGTTATCGAGATACTCAAGATGGGCTTCGATATCGACCAAAGCTTTACCGCGAGCGCGTTCCCGTCGGTTTTTTTCGGCAGTCCGCATCTCGACAAGTTGCCGGCGACGACTAATTAAGTCGCCCAATTGACGAGATTCTTCCGACTCAACCGCTAATATTTGCGGTTGCATTGCTTCGCCAAAATGAGCTAAGATTTGAGCGTCAATGGCATCGGTTTTGGCTAATTTACCAGTGGCTTTAGCAAAGTCTCTTCCTTGACGGGGATTGATTAAGGCTACAGGTAAATCCGCTTCTTGTAATTGAATCACCAGTTCAGTTTCTCAACCTCCTGTCGCTTCCAGAACGATGAGGTTGACAGTGTAGGATTTTAGGGTTTCGACCAGTTTAGATATGTCCTCCTTTGTGTTAGCAACTTTCATCGCTTTACCGAGGGGACGGAGGTACACATCTAGGGTCGCTTTACTAATGTCAATGCCTACCCATTGAGAGATATTTTCCATGATTGAACCTAACTAAAGCAAGCAGAATTGATGGTCATTTTGGAGAGCATCCCCTTGATTTTACTCATCCTTGCCCGATCCGGTCTCTTAGCTTAACAATTGATTGTTTTCGCCACGACCCCGGCGACTGTTCGAGTTTTGTCAGGGAGATTATGGTGGTGACCCTTGCTACGAAGCGGTCTTTTCCGACCAAGGTTGGGACGGTCTACCACCTCTCTCAATATACAAGGTTGGGTTGAAGCATGAAACCCAACGCCCGATTATGTTACGCTACCGCTAACCCATCCTACAAATAATTGTGCCTCCCTACTTA
>NZ_JAPZQM010000281.1:0-2126 GCF_027530565.1 Microcystis sp. LE19-10.1B
AAGACCTCTTGCATAAATCCGAAAACAAACGATAGAAACAATAATGGGAGGGACTTTCAGTTAATTATTTATTAGTAGTTGATAATCTTCAAAAATGTTGCTGTACAAGGATCGACTTAAGACTTTTGCAAGAGGTCTATAATATCCTGGTTCAAGCCATCGAAAGTAAAGCGACGGAAATTCACCTAGAACCCCAAGAAAATCAATTAACTGTCCGTTTTCGCCAAGATGGTCTCCTGCGTTCTGCCTGGGAACCGATTTCTCCAGAAGCGACCCCAGGGATTATCTCACGGTTAAAAATTCTGGCTAACCTCGATTTCAGCGAAAAATCGCGCCCCCAACAGGGAAAAATGACCATAACTTTTTCCGGTCGCAAAATAGATTTTCGTCTCCACACCCTACCTCGTCAACAGGGAGAAAAAATTCTGCTGCGGGTTTTTGATTCTCGATCCCCACTTTGGCCCCTCGATGAGTTGATTGCTAGCCAAGAAACCTGTAAACTGGTACGCACCATGATTGATCGCCAGGCGGGGTTAATTCTGCTCACCGCACCGGCCAGAGGCGGCTGTTCCACCAGTTTCTATTCTCTACTAGCCCATCGAAACCGGGGTGGGGTTAATATCGCTACCCTGGAAACCTCGATCGAACGCAGCCTTAATGGTATTACCCAAGTGGAAATCGCTGATGGTCAAGGCCAAGATTATGCCTCGATTTTGCCCTCTTTCCGGAATCAAGACCTAGACATCATCGGCATCGATCGCCTGGCGGATTCTTCCACCCTTACCCATGCTCTAGAAGCGGCTTTGACTGGACATTTAGTTATTTCTAGTTTACCCCTCAATGATGCCTTTGCTGCGATCGCTCGCCTCAATCAATTAGCGGAGCCGGCCTTAGTGGCTGATACCCTCATTGGAGTGATCAATCAAAGACTGGTGCGACGGGTTTGTCCGGTTTGTCGGCTGAAACATCAACCAAAAAGGGAAGAATTAGCTAAATTTGGTCTTTCTCCCGCCCAAGCTGCTCAATACAGCTTTTATAAAGCTAATTCCCTCACTGCCGAAGAAATCATCCAAGCGCGGGAAAAAGGCAGATTATGCCGTCATTGTCACGGCATCGGTTATCAGTCCCAGATCGGGGTCTTTGAAGTGATCACGATTACCCCTCACCTCAAAACTTTCATCGCTGCGAAGAAACCCGCCGATATGCTCAAAAAAGCGGCAACACAGGCAGGATTTAAGTCTCTCCTCACCTACGGTTTAGAATTAGTCTGTCAAGGTTATACTACCCTAGAGGAAATCGAGCGCGTCATAGCTGATCAATTCACTTTGCCCCCCCTCTCTGCTGCCAATAATCCTGAGATTCCCTCGGATGTTTTCGGGAGAATCGAGGCGATCGAGCAGTTATTAAAAGCTCTCAATGGTGAATTACAGTCATTAAAGCAAGAAATTAACCTAAATTCGCTCAAAAATTCTCCTAAGAGCGCAAATACAACTATTCTCGACCAGGAGTTACCTGATTTGACTAATCTAGTCCTTTCTTCCCAAAACTGGTCATCGGACAAGGAAACGATCGTTTTCGCTGCCCCTGTTTATGAGGAGTTAACCGACCCCGGCGATTGGGAACAGTTAAAACGGGAACTAGACCAGAATCAAGACCTGATCGCCTCCTCGCAAGTCGATACTTCTTTTCCTTCCGTCCTCGATCCTTGGTCCTAGTCGGGTAAAATGCTGGGGAAAAGAATTAAAATTTAACCTGGGCAATATTTGAGGACTAAAAAGGAATGACCACAGAATTAGAAACCAAAAAAGTTACTCCTACTCGCTGTTTGGTTGGTGCGGCAATTTCGGCAGCATTGGGGACAATTCTCTATTATCTCACAGCAGCGATCGGTCATTCTTTTTACTCAAAACCAATGGTTGCTCACAGTCCGATCGCCTTGAGAATTGGCAGTGCTGTCCGCACTTTAGTTTTTGGTTTAGCTTCTCTAGGAACCTTTATTTTTGCTTTTGTCACCATTGGTTTAATTCTTTTGGCTATCCAATTACTGCTTAAACGCCCTCAACAAACATAAATTATGAATTATGAATTGGAAGTGGGGAAGTGGGGAGCTTTTCAGTGATCAGTAA
>NZ_JAPZQM010000379.1:0-9270 GCF_027530565.1 Microcystis sp. LE19-10.1B
GACTGGATTCTGCGTTACTGGTGTAATGTGATTATTTTTTTTTATCCTGCCCTTCCCCACTCTCCCCACTTACCCACTTCCCCACTTCCCCACTTCCCCACTTCCCCACTTCCCCACTTCCCCACTCTCCCACTTCCCCACACCCCACACCCCACACCCCACACCCCACTTCCCATTGATAACTGATCATGTTCCATGCTGCCGATTTGCGATCGCTGCTGACCGCCGTTGCCAGGGGAGAAATTAACCCGGAGACAGCCTTAGATAAACTTAAACATCTGGCCTTTGAACCGGTGGAAGACTTCGCTAAAATTGACCATCATCGTCAATTAAGAACGGGATTTCCGGAGGTTATCTGGGGGCCGGGTAAAACCACCGCTCAAATCGCCCAAATTATCGGTGTATTGCGTCAAAATAGTCCCGTGGTTATGGCCACCCGCATTGAAGCAGAGATAGCGGCCCAGCTACAGGAACAGGTGACAGACTTAGTTTATTATCCCTTAGCCCGCATCTGTGCCATTGCCGCAGCCGCTCCAGAAAATCCCCCAAAAGGTACAATTTCCATCCTAACGGCGGGAACTGCCGATATTCCCGTAGCGGAGGAGGCGGCGGTTACTGCTCAATTATGCGGTTTTTCCGTGCAGCGTCTCTGGGATGTGGGAGTAGCGGGAATTCATCGCCTCTTGAATCATCGCCATCTACTGGATGCTGCCGATGTGTTAATTGTTGTTGCGGGAATGGAAGGAGCCTTACCAAGTGTGGTAGCGGGATTAGTTGATCGCCCGGTGATCGCCGTTCCCACCAGTATCGGTTACGGAACCAGTTTCGGTGGTATTGCTCCTTTGTTAACTATGCTCAATTCCTGCGCGGTCGGTATCGGTGTGGTTAATATCGATAATGGTTTTGGGGCTGCCATGTTAGCCAGCCAAATTTTACGCACGGCGGCCAGATTAGCCTAGATTTTCCCTCATCTCAGGCTGAAAATCCTATACAGTTGGTATAGGGATAAACTACTTTGAAAAAGAAGCCGATATGCACCTAAGTGAAATTACTCATCCCAACCAGTTACATGGTTTATCACTCCGTCAATTAGAAGATATTGCCCGTCAGATTCGCGAAAAACACCTCCAGACGATCGCCGCTACCGGTGGACATTTGGGACCGGGGTTAGGAGTCGTAGAACTAACGATCGCCCTTTACCAGACCCTCGATCTCGATCGAGATAAAGTCCTTTGGGACGTGGGACACCAAGCTTATCCGCACAAACTCCTTACCGGTCGCTATAACGATTTTCACACCCTGCGCCAAAAAAACGGCGTTGCGGGCTATCTAAAACGTTGCGAGAGCAAATTTGACCATTTTGGGGCTGGACACGCCTCTACGAGCATTTCTGCGGGGTTAGGAATGGCTTTAGCCCGGGATGCCAAGGGGGAAGATTTCAAGGTGGTATCGATCATCGGGGATGGCGCTTTAACCGGGGGTATGGCCCTAGAGGCGATTAACCATGCTGGACATTTACCGAACACCAACATCATGGTTATCCTCAACGATAACGAGATGTCCATTTCCCCCAACGTCGGGGCAATTTCCCGCTATCTCAATAAAGTTCGTCTGAGCGAACCCGTCCAGTTTATCGCCGATAATCTCGAAGAACAATTTAAAAATCTACCCTTTTTCGGTGACTCCCTCACTCCCGAAATGGAACGAGTCAAAGAAGGAATGAAACGGTTAGCAGTTCCCAAAGTCGGCGCAGTGATTGAGGAATTGGGCTTTAAATATTTTGGCCCGATTGATGGTCATAATATTCCCGAATTAATCGCCACTTTTAAACAGGCCCATAAGGTCCACGGACCGGTTTTCGTCCACGTTGCCACCGTTAAAGGCAAAGGCTACGAATGGGCCGAAAAAGATCAAGTGGGTTATCATGCCCAAAATCCCTTTAATTTAGCCACGGGTAAACCGATTCCCTCCAGTAAACCGAAACCTCCCGCTTATTCCAAAGTTTTCGGGCATACTCTCACTAAATTAGCGGAAAATGACCCGCGCATTATCGGTATCACCGCCGCCATGGCCACGGGGACGGGATTAGATAAATTTCAGGCAAAACTGCCGAAACAGTACATCGATGTGGGAATTGCCGAACAACACGCGGTTACTCTCGCTGGTGGTCTTGCTTGCGAAGGAATGCGCCCGGTTGTCACTATTTACTCTACTTTCCTGCAGCGGGCTTTTGATCAGATTATTCATGATATCTGCATTCAAAATCTCCCGGTTTTCTTTTGTATGGACCGGGCCGGTATTGTCGGGGCCGATGGACCGACCCACCAAGGGATGTACGATATCGCCTATCTGCGTTGTATCCCCAATATGACCATTATGGCCCCGAAAGATGAGGCGGAACTGCAAAGAATGGTGGTGACGGGGATTAATCATACCAGCGGCCCCATTGCCATGCGTTACCCCCGGGGCAACGGTTTAGGGGTTCCCCTGATGGAAGAGGGTTGGGAAGCTTTACCCATCGGTAAGGGCGAAATTCTCCGCAGTGGCGATGATGTTCTCCTGTTAGGATACGGCACGATGGTCAACACTTCCCTACAGGTGGCCGAAATCCTCAGCGAACACGGCATCGAAGCCACAGTGGTTAATGCTCGTTTTGTCAAGCCCCTTGATACAGAACTTATCTTTCCCCTTGCCCAACGTCTTGGTAAAGTGGTGACTTTAGAAGAAGGTTGTTTGATGGGTGGTTTTGGTTCTGCGGTTTTGGAAGCTTTACAGGATGCTAATATTCTAGTTCCGGTCAAGCGTTTCGGGGTTCCCGATAAATTAGTGGACCACGCAACACCAGAGGAATCCTTCGCTGATTTGGGTTTAACCAGTCCCCAGATTGCCCAACAGGTTTTAGCGGCATTTTTTAGCCAAAAACAAACCGCTAACGTCGGTTAAAATCTCAAGATTAGCTTGGCCAGTTTTCCCGAAAAATTAGGGAAGACTGGTTTTTTTTGGTCTAGATAGTCAATGAAGACTGCCGGAAATAAATAGTGAGGGGAACGAACCACAGAGACACAAAGGACACAAAGATCGATCACTACTATATAAGTTAAATTTATCACACAAAGAATAAGAGAGTCCAGTAGCTTTAAGAGCATCAGCCATGAGTTGGTCATCAATGACAGTGTTAGTTCTCGTAGTATCCCTAGTTGTGTATAGTAGATTAAACCCCTTGCATAATTAATTTGTGAGGGTTCAAAAATGAGAAAAAAGGTTAAATTTTGTCAAGAAATTGCTTGAAGTTTTGTAAAGTAACTTGACTTAAAGACAGAATTGTGCATAGTAGAAGTAGGCGGAGAGAAGATTGGACGATTACAAGCAACTGAATTACCTATGGAAAACCAACTTTGGCAGCGAATCACACTCGATTTAAATATCTGTCATGGCAAACCTTGCCTTCGAGGATTGCGTTATCCTGTTGAATTTATCCTAGAATTACTTAGTTCTGGCATGAGTATCGAAGATATTTTAGCCGACTACGATGATTTGGAACGGGAGGATATTCTAGCGGCGTTATTGTTTGCCACTCGATTAACTCAGGTAAAAAGCATCTACCAAATTGCACCATGAACTTTTTAGTCGATGCCCAATTGCCAGTTCGTTTAGCCCGTTTTTTGCAAGCTGCTGGTCATGATACAATTCATACTAAAGATTTACCCCAACAAAATGCCACGACAGATACAGAAATTAACGCTCTTTCAATTAAACAAAATCGTATTGTTATTACCAAAGACACAGATTTTCTCGATTCATTTTTGATTAATCAAGAACCTTATAAGCTTCTGCTAGTGACTACGGGTAACATTACGAATGTTGAATTAGAAGCATTATTTCAGAATAATCTACCCCAAATAAAAGCACTTTTTACTCAACATTCCTTAATAGAAATGAGTCGCAACTCAATCATCGTTCATCAATAATTTTACGCGGGGTGCTGTGTATGGTTTCATCAGTTCATCTTATGGCTTCTGGCTGGGATTTAGCAGTTAATAACCGCAATGGTCAACTCGCTCTTGTGGTTGAGGTCAAGTGCAAAACCAACGTATCCCAAGAATGGGCGGCAAAACTCCGACGCAATATTCTGGCACACGGTACTTTTGCCAAGGCTCCCTATTTTTTGCTGGTCTTTCCTGACAGATTTTACTTATGGAGTAATGTTGGGGCTTTTCAGGAGCAGAGTGAACCTAGTTATATGATTGATGCCAGTCCCATTCTTCAGCCTTATTTTCAACGAGCAGGGGTAACGAATGACCAAATTAGTAGGCAAAGTCTTGAACTAATTGTTGCTTCTTGGTTGGGAGAGATTATTCATTCTGAAAAGCCGCCTGAAGCTCTCGATGATTCTCAGCGTTGGTTGATTGATTCAGGGTTGTATGCTGCTTTAGCTGGGGGAAAATTTCAGCGTGAGGCAGCGGCGTGAATATCTATGTTGAAACAAATTTTGTTTTAGAGCTAACCTTCGAGCAAGAGCAGTGTCTAAGCTGTGAGCAGATTCTGCAACTTTGTGAAACAGGACAAGCCAAACTAATTATTCCAGCATATAGTCTAGCTGAACCTCACGAAAAACTGACTCGTCAAGCAAAGAGTCGTCGGGAACTTCAACAGTTACTAGATACTGAGTTACGTCAACTTTCACGCACAGCTTCTTATGCAAGTCGGATCAAGAGTATTCAAGATATTGCTAGTTTAATGGTGCAAAGCAATGAAGAAGAACGACATCGTTTTAATAAATATCGAGAACGCCTCCTCAAGGTAGGAGAAATTGTGGCACTTACTGCTGATATTTTAATCGAAGCAGCATCTTATGAAAAGATATATGATTTAACGCCACAAGATGCTCTTGTCTATGCCTCGGTACTTCATCATTTACGACGTTATCAGCCACAGCAGGCGTGTTTTTTGAATCGAAACTCAAAAGACTTTGATAGTCCTGACATTGTTGAAGAACTGAATCAATTCAACTGTAGGATGATTCCCCGATTTGATCGTGGTTACAGTTTTCTTCAGTCGCAGTTATCGTCCTAGTAGCTGAGATCAAGCTTTTCGGTTGAGTTGAGCGCTTTAATACTTAGGAGAAAACTGCTCGATTCAATAATTTGAGCGAAACCCAACATTCTTTAACGACATCGTAAGAATCATTGATTGTGCCTCATTTCCTCAAGGTTTCCTTCCCATTTAAGCTTACCTTTAAAGGCTTTAATTTTCTCCTGTTGTTTGAGCCGAATCAAAGTCTTAAGACCCAATTCAACAACTTCTTGTTTAGTCTTTAAACCAGTAGCTTTAAGAGCATCAGCCATGAGTTGGTCATCAATGATAATGTTAGTCATCATCCTATCCCTAGTTGTGTATAGTAGATTGTTAATATACACATTATATAGGGTTTGCTGAATAAATGTGAGATGTAAGCAAGGTAGAGATTTTGTGGCTTTTCTCGCAAAACAGGTGCAAGATTGTGAGAGAATCGTCGTTCAAAATCTTGCGTCTTTATCGGCCCGCGTCCTGTAGGGGCGAAGCATTCGGACAATAACCTATCGGTGAAACTGTAGATTTTCTATCCGAATGCTTCGCCCGTACTTTTTGCCGCATACCCTACTTAGGAGAAAACTGCTCGATTCAATAATTTGAGCCAAAACCCAACATTTTTAAAGACATCGGTGCAGTTTCCCGCAAGCGTCGCTCATTTTTGATAGACAAAAGTTATTGCTGTCACCCCAAACACAAGTTTACTGTCTCACCCGCCAAATTTTGATAGTTTTGTCAGCACTCCCACTAGCTAAATAGCGACCATCGGGACTATATGCTACTGAGAAAACTGTCTCAGAATGACCGGTAAGGGTACGCAATTCGTTTCCCGTTGCTACCTCCCAAATTTTGATAGTTTTGTCCTGACTCCCACTAGCTAAATAGCGTCCATCGGGACTATATGCTACTGACCTAACTACCTCAGAATGACGAGTAGGGGTACGCAATTCTCTTACCGTTGCTACCTCCCAAATTTTGATAGCACCGTCACCAATCCCACTAGCTAAATAGCGGCCATCGGGACTATATGCTACTGATAAAACCCCCTCGGAATGACCAGTAAGAGTACGCAATTCTTGTCCCGTTGCTACTTCCCAAATTTTGATAGTTTTGTCACTACTACCACTAGCTAAATAGCGGCCATCGGGACTATATACTACTGACCAAACCCCTTTAGAATGACCAGCAAGAGTACGCAATTCTTTTCCCGTTGCTGTCTCCCAAATTTTGATAGTTTTGTCCGAACTACCACTAGCTAAATAGCGGCCATCGGGACTATATGCCACTGACCAAAACGTCATATAATGACCAGTAAGGGTACGCACTTTTCCCGTTGCCACCTCCCAAATTTTGATAGTTTTGTCAAGACTCCCACTAGCTAAATAGCGGCCATCTGGACTATATGCCACTGACCAAACCGTCATAGAATGACCAGTAAGAGTACGCAATTCTGTTCCCGTTGCTGTCTCCCAAATTTTGATAGTTTTGTCCGAACTACCACTAGCTAAATAGCGGCCATCGGGACTATATGCTAGTGAATAAACCTGGCCAGAATGACCAGTAAGGGTTTTATCTACAGGTGAAACTGGCGGAGAAGGATTAATCTTAGGAATAACTGGCGGTTGTTTTTGAGTTACAACAGGCTGCGGATTTGCTGCTGGTGGAGATGGTCTATTAGGAGTTATAGTAGGTAACTTTAATTGCCGTTCAATCTCATCCAAACGCTGTAAAATAACCCTAGTATTAGCCGGTCTATTCTTTGGCAATCTTCCCATCAACTCATCAATAAAATCCAACAATAACGGGTGAATATTTTCCGTTTCTTCTCGCCAAGCTAAAACATCATTAACCGCATCATAAATTTCTAAGGGATGTTTTCCGGTTAATAAATGTACAAAAGTTCGTCCTAAAGCATGAAAATCTGATTGAATCACTGCTTGGCCATGTTGTTGTTCATTGGGTGTATATCCAGCTGAGGTAATACCTGTCACCTGTTGACCTTTTACCTTTTGATGATAGGTTTGGGTTTCTTCCCTTGCTGTGCCAAAATCAATTAACACCAACTCGCCACTATTCCGCAGCATAATATTAGGGGGTTTAATATCTCGATGCAGCCAATTCTGTTGATGAATTTTATCCAGAATTAAAGTAATTTCTCTCAGCCATTTAAAAGCCCGTTTTTGACTTAATTTATCATACTGCTTTAGCCACTGTTCTAAATTAATCCCCTCCACTTTTTCCATAACTAAACAGTGTAATATTTTCCCTTCTCTCGTGGAATATTGAAAATAGGTATCTGCGCGAGGAACACCGGTGACATTTTGACGACTCAACTCTAATAAAACGTCATATTCCCGTTTAAATAATTCCACTGCCTTCGGGTCATTATTCCATTTTTCTTGTAATACCTTGAGGATTTTGGCTGTAAAACCCTCAAAAGCCTCATAAACAATGCCAAAACCAGTCGTATCACTCAATAACCGACTTACCCTATATTTACCATTTAACAACAACTCAGAGCCGCAACTTTGACAGTAACGAGTATTCGAGTTATTATTGCTCGGATGGTCTGGTTGAGAACAATCGGGATTAATACAGTAACAGGGTTTCATCTCGGCTATCAGTTATTTTATTGAGTGAATAATTGAAAGTTTTCCCTTACCTGTCTTTGAAGGCATTTTATCATAAGTAAGTAGGCGTTAAAAATTATCAGATGCCCCCCTTATTAAGGGGGATCCCCCCGCCTATCGGCACCCCCCTTATCAAGGGGGGCAGGGGGGATCGGCACCCCCCTTATCAAGGGGGGCAGGGGGGATCGGCACCCCGCTTATCAAGAGGGGCAGGGGGGATCGAACCTAAAATCCATTTTTAATTTAATTATAACCAGCTACTTAAGTAAGCTAAAACGGATTTTAACCGCCTATCTTTAGATTAGCTGTCTCGGAGTCTCGACTAGGAAATTAATTTTGCACGACTACTTAACTAACACTCCATTCAGAAAAATTTCGGCAATACCTTCGGCCATTTCTTGTAAAGCTAAGGGGGAAGCATTACTATCTAAAATAGTTTCACTGGAAAAACCGGCAATTGCGAACATTCCTAGAAAAACCTGGGCGACAATTTTCGGATTCATGGGACGATAGACACCACGATCGATCGCTGTTTGAAAAAAAGCCTCGGCCACATCGGTCATTTTAGCAATTACCTCCGATTGAATTCGCTCTTTTAATTCGGGATGAAATTGCGCCTCTATAAAACAAACTCGCAATAAATCGCTATTTTCTCGCATTCTCAACACCCTACGTCGCATCACCTGCGCTACCGCTTTATAACTGCCCATTTCGCTCAATTCCGTCAGCAAGTCGGTGAGAATATCCACCCATCCCCTAGTGGCCACTTCGATTAAAATCGCCTTTTTGTTGGGAAAATAACGAAATAAAGTTCCTTCTGCCACATTTGCTTTTCCTGCTAGGTCTTTGGTCGTGGTTCCTTCATAACCCTTAGCGGCAAATAAACGTAAAGCGGCCTGTAGAATACGACTACGAGTATCTTCTTCCCCAGAATTGGTCTCAGTTAGGGAACGTTGAAAAAGACTTTGCATAATTTATTGACAGCTAGAACGGGATAGAGCCATTGTCATCGATCAAGTCAGGTGTTTACTCAAATGCTTCATAAAATTTTGAGTAATTGGAGTAACTTGGCCTTTAACAACGAGCGCACGAGCTTGACAATGGGCTAAGTTTCCAGCCAAGATAACCGAAAGATTTTCATTCTCCCAGATAAAGCCTAGTTCTAGACCCAAATCCGGTAATGATTCGGTAGTAAGCTAAACGGCGCTTAACCTGCATGATCCAACAGCTATAACCCTTTTGGAGTCTATATCGGTGATCCGAAGTAAAAGCCGTTTAGCTTAGTGGCGTAGCCCTCTTGGGCTCTTCTGGTTTCTGTGTGGAGGGAAGAAGAATAGGGATAATTTTATAGAAATATAGTCTTCAAAGCCTTGCCTAGCAAGACTCCTACGAATGATAATCAGTGCTTATCACACAAAGTAGAGAAGAGCCCCTCTTGCTTACCTGGTATGAATTGTGTAAAATATTTATGAATAAAAATAATTGGAACCCGATCAGTCTTTAAACCTCTAGCTTGATCATGACTTTTCTGATAAATATCTTTTTCTGGCTCCTGTCTGGCTTACTCAAA
>NZ_JAPZQM010000199.1:0-5465 GCF_027530565.1 Microcystis sp. LE19-10.1B
TAAGACTCCCCCCACAAAATCAGTGGCATTAGCTGCACTGGTTCCTGAGCCTGTTACTGCCCAGTTGACGTTATTGGCCCCTGTGGTATTGACCGCACGAGTAACGGTAAAGGTAAAGGCTTTGCTGCCACTATTCCCTTCCGTTTGGTTGGCATTGGTCGCCGCGATCGCCAAGGTGGGATTCGTGCTAGACCCCGCTAACTTCCATCCCATGTCTTTAAACAACCCCAAGGTTACAGGGCCAGGGTTAAGGATACTTTCCCCAAAACCAATAGAATAGGTCATGAGAGCGTTGGGAGTATTGTTAAATACTTCATCCAAGTGAGAGTAACTTGATCCACCACTCCAAGTGCTTGGGGCGTAGAGCTTGACTCGGTTTCCGCCATTAGCCGCATTGGCATTAGACCCATCAAAGAAAATGTTGTTACTGGTAAGCTGACTGCCCAAAGCAGTAGAAGGATTAGGAAATAGGGACGTATTCAACAAACTTTGTCCAGAACCATTCTCGGTAAAACGATCATAGATTCCTGGAAACCCTGTGCCGAATCCCCACGAGCCTGAGCCAGATTGATTGTCCATCCAACCCAAGAAACCTAAACCATGACCTAGTTCATGCAGAACAACACTGACAAAACTAATTTGATTGGTGGGTACGTTGTTGTCTAACCCGTAATACCAGTTAAAGTTACTGTTGAACTGGGATCCAATATCACTTGCTGTCGGAGCTAAATCTTGTCCTGCTAAGGAATTTGCTAGTGCAATAGGATACCAGGTATTCGTTTGAGGTAGTCCAGAAAAATCTCTGGCATAGGCCTCTGGCCCAGCCTGCCCCAGAATACCAGAACCTAAATTAGCAAAGGAAGCATTGACATTAATCGGTACAGAGGAATCCAGTAAACTCTCCCAAATATCTACAGCAAACTGAAAGGCCGTTTGCGCTGCTGGGGTAAATCCTGTGTAATTAACATTGATAACAGTATTGCTTGTAGGAAAATTAACTTGTCCCGTTGATGTCAGGAAATTGGTCGGTAATCCAACCCGAAAACGACTGGGATTGGGATCTAGAAAAAGAGAAGCTTTCGGCAAAAATCCCCCCACCTTGGAGGACGTTAGCATTTCCCCCAGAGCGCTACTTCCTGTCTTCGTCATACCCATATCGTGAAAAGGGTCGTCAACGCTTTCCCCAGTATTCTGTAATAGCTTCCCCTCTGTCTTCAATGGAGAGGGAAGGGTTTGGATAGCGGGAAAGTCCACTTGACTCGTAGCAGCAGGGGAGACTGGAACCGTGGGGGCCTCAGAGGAGACTGTAGACGGGGAGGGGTTAAAGTTGAGGACTGCTAAGGGAGAAGTTTCCTTCGATACAGTTAAATTGTCGGAACCTGTTAAATCAAAGGTGATTGGGGAGGCTCCGTCAAAACTCAAAGAATCTGCTGGAGATGTCATATTTGTACTAGATAAATCAGAACTTACTTGTGTTGTCTTCATGACTTTACCTACCTAATTGTCCGAAAATTAATCGGTTAATTACTTAAGTTTGTTGAATTGTTTCTGTTTATGGTTAGGGAAAAGGACTAGCCCAACTTTTCTGCCCTGGGGCTAAATCTCTCATATACTTATGATTATAAATAGACAAGTTTAACAAAAAAATAAATTTTTTCTTAAATTTATCCAAGAGCCTGATGAGTAACAGCAATAAGAACAGTATTATTGAGAATTAAAAAACGTGGAAGTATTAAGCTGCCCGTGCATTTAAATTACTTCTTGAGACGCAGTTAAAATTCATTGCGTAAATGCGTCCTAGCTTACTAGGTCAGGGTTTCTCAATCAACAGAGTAAATACTAAGACTATTTTCCAAAAACTGTAGCCCAATTATAGAAAAGATAATTAAGTGGATAAATCGCCTCTTATTGTTTCCGTGTGTAAGGGAGAAGAATAGAAATAATTTTCTAAAATATAGTCTTTAAAACCTTGCCTAGCAAGAGTTGTATAAATAAGCACTAATAAATATACTAGGTTTATCAGAGACAATAAATGGGTAATATTTGGAGATAAAAAGTAATTTTTTGTTTAATAACTGGTAAAATTTTTTATAGTTTTTTAACTGATTTGCGATTTATATTTTTTAAATATAAATCAGTAATTTTATTTATTTTTTTATTAATTACCAGCCAAATATACACCTTTATCTTCTTACAATAAATCAGCCGCCACATTCAAATCAATACCTATTGCTTAAATCAAACCTTCTCCTCACTTCAGTCTGGTTTCTGCGGTTTGATTGCTTACTGTCACTAACCGAAGAAACCTTCCCTTTAGATGTACTGGCTTTTACCTCAATCTGCTTAAACCGAACTCGGGTTAAATTAATCTTTTTTTCCTAAGTTTCCTGGAAAGATTAAGGTAAAAATTAGCTCTATCCGCCCTTAGATTGGCTGATCATGGCTATTGGCCACCGATTCGGGGCTATCCTCGCCAATCCAAGCCCTAACTAACTCGTAGCAGAGACCGAGCAGAACCGGTCCGACGAACAAACCAATAATCCCGTAGGCGATCACTCCCCCGAACACCCCTAGCAGAATCACCACCATGGGAATGGGCAGGCCGCGCCCCATTAAGATCGGTTTGAGGAAATTATCCACCAAGGTGGCGGGAATCATCCAGATGGTAAACAAGAGGGCGATGGAATGGGGTAGTGTTACCCAAGCGTGAATGAGCGCCCCCAAGACAATCAAACCAGGGCCAATTTGGAGAATGCCCAAAATTAGGGTGAGGAAAGTTAATAAACCGGCTGCAGGGGTTCCCACCGTCACTAAACCGATGCCGATCAAAAGACTCTGGATAATAGCAACGCCAATAACACCACGGCTAACATTGCGGACGGTGGAGGCGGTTAGACTGGCCAGCGCGATGCCTCTACCCGGGGCGATCTTTTCCGCTAACCGGTTCATCGGGCGAGTCAGATTTTTAGCCGAGAGGGTGAGGGCTGCCGCAATCAGAATCGAGGCGATAAATTTCAGCACCGTCAGACCAGTACTGGTGGCCAGAGAAAGGGAGATTTTCCCCAGTTCTTTTAATTGTGGCTCGAAGCGTTGAAGAAATTGACCCGTGTTATCCGATGCCTGCTGCCAGAGACTGGCAATCCTTTCGCCGATCAGCGGCCAGGTGGCCACATCGGCGGGGGGAGGGGGAATCACCGCCGCACCAGTATCGATATATTCCGCCAGCGTTCGCAGATTACCGGCCAGAACCGCTGCAATACCACTCACCGGACCGATAATAATCCCTAGACAAAGTAGGGTGAGGAGAACTGTGGCCAGTTTCGCCCGGCCCGCGAGTAACTTTTTTAACCAGAGAAAGAGCGGATACCAAGCGATCGCTAGAATTGCTCCCCAGAGGATCATGGTTAGGAAGGGACGCAGTAGGGTAAAACCGGCAAATAACAACAGGCCGAGAAAAAACAGCCGGATGACGAGATCGATAATTTTAGCGTCATTTTTCATCAATAGCGATCGCCTTTTGGCTAGATGAGGACATTGCTGCAATTATGGCAGTTTTTCGTTATCGGTAGTGATTCGCTGGTAGTGGTCAGCCGTCTTGCTTATCTGGTGGGGATTGTGTAAAATATTTCCTAATCAAAATAATTGCCCGATAAATCTTTACTTCCAATCGTCTTGATCGAGTAAAATCGACTAATTTAATCTATTAACAAGGATGCAAGCAAATTTATTAGAAGTGCGGGGAGCCACCCGTCGATTTGGGGGATTAGTCGCTGTGGATGGCGTTGGCTTTCAGGTACAAAAAAACGAGATTTTTGGCTTAATTGGACCGAATGGGGCGGGAAAAACGACTTTATTTAATCTGATCACCGGTTTAATTCCCCTATCCAGTGGTGATTTAATTTATCAAGGCGACAGTCTGGCGAATTATCGTCCTCACCAGATCGCTAAGGCAGGAATTGCCCGTACTTTCCAGAATTTGCGCTTATTTGGTGAATTATCGGCTTTAGAAAATGTTGCGATCGCTGGTCACATTCATAATAGCTCCAATCTCTGGACAGGAATTTTGGGTTTACCAGCTTCGAGAAGGGAGGAGGAAAAAACCTATAAAAGAGCGGGGGAATTATTAGATTTAGTCGGACTAACCGACCAAAGCAATCGAAAAGCCCGTAATTTAGCCTATGGTGATCAAAGACGCTTGGAAATTGCCCGCGCTTTAGCTTTGCAACCCCAGTTATTACTCCTGGATGAACCAGCAGCCGGGATGAATCCCAGCGAAAAGGGGTCATTAAGTCAGCTAATTCGACAAATTCGCGATAATTTAGCTCTAACCGTCCTGTTAATCGAACATCATGTGCCTTTAGTGATGGGATTATGCGATCGCATTGCCGTGTTAGATTTCGGTAAGTTAATCGCTTTGGGAGATCCAGCTACAGTCAGGGAGAATCGCGCGGTGATTGAAGCTTATTTAGGGGATGAATAAGGATTTTAGATAATTCCTCTTCAGGTTAATGGGAGATAAGTAGGTAGGCGTTAAAAATTATCAGACACCACCCTTATCAAGGGGGACTAAGGGTAGGGTTGATTCATGAATCAACCCTACTATGAATCAACTCTAGGACTGAGGGGGGATCGAACCTAAAATCCATTTTTAATTTAATTATAACCAGCTACTTAACAATGATTATTTAATTACCAGAGATAGTCAAAAAAAGGGTTAAAGTTTCTCCCGATCGATATTTTGTCATAAGTAGGGACGCACAATTATTTGTAGGATGGGTTAGCGGTAGCGTAACCCATGCTAACTCATCCAGTCGCTTAATTCCTTTAATCTTGTTAGTGCGTAACAACTCTCGACGCACCTCATAATCAGCAATTTCTGGAAGAATAACCCTAATACCTGCTTTAATTAGTGTTTGTAGCCAACAATTACAAGCTAGACTTTCAGGCGCTCGCTTAGGATTAGTAATTAAACCGATAATTCCCGTATCTAATAAAACTACTCTATTCACCAAGTTACTCCCTTTAATTCAGCCGGAAATAAAGGACGCTCAGATAAACGATCTTGATCGAGTGCTTCGATTAAATATTCACCGGTTTCTTGTTGTTCTTGTTCATCTTCTTCATCAATCCAAGATTGAAGTAAATTAACCAGTTTGGTCTGTTTTTCTTGTTCTAAAATAGTATCTTTAAGTAGCTTGAGGACATAATCTTCTAGAGAAAGACCTTTCTCCGTCGCTTTTTGGCTGAGATATTGTTCGATTTCCGATGTTAAATTAAGAGTTAGTGGCATGGGCTTGACTTGAATCAATTTATCGTGTCTTTAACTAGGGTCTGCTGAAAAAGTTTTTCCTAGAAGCAGGGTGTAGGGTGTAGGGTGTGGGGTGTGGGGTTTTACCGATTTTGAGGGGGTCAATTACCTAATTTTCAGGGAAAAAGTACCTGAATTTCCCCCTGATCACTCCCAT